>NZ_BAAGAB020000016.1:0-47417 GCF_047159895.1 Lysobacter xanthus | reverse complement strand
CCACCACGGCGAGACCGACGGCAACGTGCTGACGGTCGGTGCCGAGGGCGGCTGGGAGTTCGGTCATGGCGCGCTGAAGCACGGCCCGGTCGTGGGCGTGCTGTCGCAGCGCATCGACATCGATGGCTTCGCCGAGGACCAGGGCACGCTGTCGACCGCGCTGGCCTACCCGGACCAGAACTTCGATTCGCTGATCGGCAAGCTCGGCTGGCAGGCGCGCGTCGACGGCGGCACCGTCACCCCGTACGCCCGCGTCACGATCGACCGCGAGTTCGAGGACCAGCCGGAGCAGGCGTTCGCGCGCTCGCAGACGCTGTCGGCGACCGGCGACTACGCGGTGCCGGGCGTGCAGTTCGACGACACCTACGCCACGCTGCAGTTCGGCGCGCGCACCACGCTGTTCGGCCTGAACGCGGACGTGGGCGCCAGCCTCACGAACGCGCAGAAGGGCGGCAACGATGCGACGGTCTACGTCACGGTCGGCAGCGGCTTCTGACCGGACGCCGCGCGCGTTGCCAACAGGCGCGCGCGCGGCCTAGACTTGTGCCGACGCGGGTGTAGTTCAATGGTAGAACTGCAGCTTCCCAAGCTGCTAGCGTGGGTTCGATTCCCATCACCCGCTCCACAAAATCGAAACGGCGACCGGTCACACTGGTCGCCGTTTCCTTTTCCAGAGCCGGGGAATCCTTGAACCCCACGTCGCCCCTCCTCGCGGTCGGCTGGCGCGAGTGCGCCTCGCTGCCCGGCCTCGGGCTCGCCGCGGTCCGCGCGAAGATCGACACCGGCGCGCGCACGTCCGCGTTGCACGTCGACGAACAGTGGCGCTTCACCGAACAGGGCGCGCCCTGGGTCGGCTTCCGGCTCACCCCGGGGGGCGGCAAGCGCGTCGGTTCGCGCGTGGTCGAGCTCGCCGCCCCGGTGCACGACGAGCGCGAAGTCGTGGACTCCGGTGGCCATCGCACCGCCCGCATCTTCCTGCGGACGCGACTCGGGCTCGCGGGCATCGAGCGCGAGATCGAGGTCAACCTCGCCGACCGCCGCGGCATGCGCTTCGCGCTGCTCGTCGGCCGCACCGCGATCGCGGGCGCATTCACCGTCGATCCGTCACGATCGTTCCTGCACGGACGCGCCACGCGTTCGTCTATCCGGACCCCCACCGCATGAAGCTCGCGATCCTCTCGCGCAACAGTTCGCTGTACTCCACCCGTCGCCTGGTCGAGGCCGCGCGCGAGCAGGGCCACACGGTCCGCGTGCTGGATCCGCTGCGCTGCTACATGCGCATCGCCTGCGGCGATTTCGCGATGCACTACAAGGGCAAGCCGCTGACCGGCTTCGACGCCGTGGTGCCACGCATCGGTGCGTCGGTCACGCGCTACGGCACCGCGGTGCTGCGGCAGTTCGAGCTGATGGGCACCTGCACGCCGAATCCGTCGGACGCGATCCTCAAGGCGCGCGACAAGCTGCGCGCGCACCAGCTGCTGGCGGCCGAGGGCATCCACATGCCGGTGACCGTGTTCGGCGACAACCCGGACGACACCGGCGACCTGCTGAACCTGCTCGGCCCGCCACCGCACGTGATCAAGCTCACCGAGAGCTCGCAGGGCACCGGGGTGATCCTCGCCGAGAAGATCTCCGCGTCCCGCGGCATCACCGAGGCGCTCCGCGGCCTGTACGCCAACTTCCTCGTGCAGGAGTTCGTCGCCGAGGCCAAGGGGGCCGACGTGCGCTGCTTCGTGGTGGGCGACCAGGTGATCGCGGCGATGCGGCGGCAGGCGCCCGCCGGCGAGTTCCGGTCGAACCTGCACCGCGGGGGCACCGCGGTCGGGGTCAAGCCGAGCGCGGCCGAGCGCGAGGTGGCCGTCCGGGCCACGCAGGTCCTGGGCCTGGGAATCGCCGGCGTCGACCTGATCCGGTCGGACCGCGGGCCGCTGGTCCTCGAGGTGAACGCCTCGCCCGGGCTGGAGGGGATCGAAAGTGCCTCGAAAAAGGACGTTGCGGGTGAAATCGTGCGCTTTGTTGCGCAGGGATGCCCGCCCCCCAAGCCCGTCCGGCGCGCCCGTCGGAAATAACGGATTCCTAACGAAAAAACCCGCCGGCCCTTAACCATCGTTTAAGGGTTTCGGGCGTAGCGTGCCCGTTCCGCAGCTCATCCCGGGGTGGCTCCTCGGCGGGCCGCGGTAATCGGGGTAACACCTTTTTGCCCGGGCCTCGTGTCCGGGCACTTTTTTTGGCGCCGCCGGTCGGAAGTGAAGACGGCGCATGAACGGCCGTCTGACACAATCGGACGATGCACATGCGAACCCCCGACGCCCGCCCCGCACAGCCGACGAACGCCGCCATCGCGGGTGCCCGGCTCCAGCCCCAGGAAACCTCCATGCGAATCCTTGTCATCGAGGACAATCCCGACATCGCCGCCAACCTCGGCGACTTCCTCGAAGACCGCGGCCACACCGTCGATTTCGCCGCCGACGGCATCACCGGCCTCCACCTCGCGGTGGTCCACGACTTCGACGCCATCGTGCTCGACCTCAACCTGCCGGGCCTCGACGGCCTGGAGGTCTGCCGCAAGCTGCGCAACGAAGCGCGCAAGCAGACGCCGGTGCTGATGCTCACCGCGCGCGACAGCCTCGACAACAAGCTCGCCGGCTTCGACTCGGGCGCCGACGACTACCTCATCAAGCCGTTCGCGCTGCAGGAAGTCGAAGTGCGCCTCGCCGCGCTCTCCCGCCGCGGCCGCGGCGTGCAGACCCGCGTGCTCAACACGGCCGATCTCGAATACAACCTCGACACGCTCGAGGTGCGCCGCGGCGGCAAGCTGCTGCAGCTCAATCCGACCGCGCTGAAGATCCTGCAGGCGCTGATGGAGGCATCGCCCGCCGTGGTGACGCGACAGGAACTGGAGACGCGCGTCTGGGGCGAGGAGCTGCCGGATTCCGACAGCCTGCGCGTGCACATCCACGGCCTGCGCTCCGTGGTCGACAAGCCGTTCGGGGTGCCGCTGATCCAGACGCGCCACGGCATCGGCTACCGCATCGCGGCGCCCGAGGGCGTCACCGTCTGAGCCCGCGCCCAAGGCGCGTATCGCGCGGCCGCCTCGTGGCGGCCGTCGCGACCGCCTAGACTGGCCGCTTCCGTTCCACCACGACGACGATGGCCACAGCCAGCCCGTCCGCGCGCCCGCGCGGCCGCACCCGCTATCGCAGGCGACTGCGCAGCCGAATCATCCTCGGCTACGTGCTGCTGGGCTTCAGCCTGACGCTCCTGCTGGCGTTCGCGACCAACTGGGTGCGCGACAAGGTCGAGGACGAACTCGTCACCGACGTGATGAATCGCAACATCGACGAGGTGGCACGGCAGTACGCGCGCAACCCGACCGAAGAGCCGGCGATTCCGGTGCAGCAGTTCCTCGCGCGCGTCGTGACGCCCGACAAGTTCGACAAGCTGCGCGAGCAACGGCCGGAATGGTACGAACTCGGCGACGGCATCCACACGGTGCGAGGCGAGAACGACGACGGCACGCCATTCGCCTATCGGCTCGCCGTGCGCAAGACGAAGGACGCCTGGTTCTTCCTCGCCTACGACCTCAGCGAATCCGATCGCGGCAAGGGACGCTTCAACCAGCTGCTCGTCATCGTGATCGTCTTCTGCACGGTGCTGTCGTTCCTGCTCGGCTGGTGGTCGGCCGCCCGCGTCATGAGCCCGGTGCTGGAACTCGCCCGCCGGCTCAAACGGTCCCACACCGGACTCACCGAAGCGCTCGCCAACGACTTCGCCGACGACGAGGTCGGCCAGCTCGCGTCCGCACTCGACGATTACTCCGCGCGCCTCACCTACGTCGTGCAGCGCGACCGTGAGTTCAACGCGGACGTGAGCCACGAACTGCGCACACCGCTCGCGGTGATCCGCGGGGCGATCGAACTGCTGCTCGCGCGTCCCGACACCGACGAGAAGACCCGCAACCGCCTGATGCGCATCCAGCGCGCCGAGCAGCAGTGCACCGACCTCATCAGCGCGCTGCTGCTGCTCTCGCGCAACGAGCGCGGGCAGGGCACCACGGACGTGGTGCGCGTGATCGACCAGACGCTCGACGCGCACCGCGCGCAGCTCGGGGGCAAGCCCGTCGTGCTTCGGCGCGAGGACGGGCGCGGCCTCGTCGTCGATGCGCCCGAGGCGGCGGTCACCGTCGCGCTGAACAACCTCATCGGCAACGCGGTGAAGTACACGGCCGAGGGCGAGGTGCTCGTGCGCGTGCATCCACGATCGGTGGAAGTGATCGATTCGGGGCCGGGGCTGAGTCCGGAGGACGCCGCGCGCCTGTTCGAGCGCGGCTACCGCGGCACGCATGCCGGCCATTCGCAGGGCGGCGGCATCGGCCTGTCGATCGTGCGCCGCCTGTGCGAACTCTACGGCTGGGAAGTGCAGGTCAAGCCGGGCGTGGAGCGCGGCGTGGTGGCCACGCTCACGTTCGGCTAGGGCTCAGAAGAAGCGCATCACAATCGCGGCGAACACGAGCACGATGCCGGGGACCGACAGCAGTCGCAGCCGGCGCAGCCGCGCCGGTGCGTCCGCCGCATTCGCGCCCGTCCATGCGGCGGGCGACATCAGCACGAAACCGATGCCGGCCACGAGATCCCGCGTCTCCGTCCGGCCGGAGTACAGCCAATCGGCGAGACGCAGGACGCCGACCAGCATGAACAGCCCACCGAGCACCCGCGAGATCGTCGTGGGGCGGTAGCGCTCATCATGCAGAGACGTCGTGGTTTCCATCAGCCGTCCAGCGGCTCGAGCCAGCCGTAGCGATCCGGCGTGGTGCCGTCGAACAGCCCGAAGAACATCGACTGGATGCGACGCGTCAGCGGGCCGGCGGCGCCGCTGCCGACCTGGCGGCCGTCGACCGAGCGGATCGGGGTGATCTCGGCCGCGGTGCCGCACATGAAGAGCTCGTCGCAGAGATAGAGGTATTCGCGCGGCAGGTCGCGCTCGACCACCGGGATGCCCGCGTCGCGCGCTAGGGTGATGATCGTATTGCGCGTGATGCCGTTGAGCAGGGCGGCGCTGACCGGCGTGGTGTGCAGGGCGCCGTCGAAGACGAGGAACAGGTTCTCGCCGGCACCTTCGCTGAGCAGGCCGGTGGAGGCGAGCGCGATGCCTTCCCCGAAGCCGAGTCGACGCGCCTCGCGCGCGACCAGCTGGCCCGACAGGTAATTGCCGCCCGCCTTGGCGCCGGCCGGGATGGTGTTCGGCGCGAACCGCTGCCAGCTGGAGACGCAGGCATCGATGCCGTTCTCGAGGACGCCTTCACCGAGATAGGGGCCCATCGCCCACGTCGCGACGGCGACGTCGGTCGGGGTGTCGGCCGACAGCCCGAAGCCGCCGAGGCCGCGGTACGCGACGGGGCGCAGGTAGGCCTGCTCGAGGCCGTTCTTGAGCACCACTTCGCGGCAGGCGGCGTTGATCTGCTCGACCGAATACGGCATCGGCATGTCGTAGATCTTCGCCGAGGCATGCAGGCGACGGTTGTGCTCGGTCAGGCGGAAGATCGCCGGCCCGTTGGGCGTGCGATAGCAGCGGATGCCCTCGAACACCGACGAGCCGTAATGCAGCGCATGCGACATGACATGGGTGGTGGCCTCGGCCCAGGGCTTGATCGAGCCGTTGTGCCAGATCCATTCGGGGTAGTGCATGCGCGACGTCCGGAGAGGGAAAGCGGCGCGCATTCTCCCATGAGGCGGCCGTGGGCCGTCAGTCCGCCGGCGTAGGGACGCCGGTCGCGTCGTCGGTGGACGGCGACGGCGGCCGGCGCGCGCCGCCCTCGACGATCCACCAGCAGTCGAGATGACGCCGAAGCCCGAAGACGGTCCGGATGGGTGTGCTCCCCCGCGCCGACGTCTGGTCGAGGCGCAGGCCGACCGGCGGACGCGGCGGATCGGGCGGGCCGTACCCGTCGCCGCCGGTCCAGACCGGCTGAAGGTCGACCAACGGCCGGTCCACGACGAGCTGCAACCGGTCCATCAGCGCATAACCCTGCCGCGTGCCGATGCCTGCCCACAGGTAGACCGACGCGAGCCGGTTGACGTCATGCGCGCCGACGGCGGAGGAGACTTCCCAGGCGAGGTCACGCAGCGTGCGCGGGCAGGCGGCGCGATAGGTGCGCAGCTGCGGCACCGCACCCGAGCGCGGCGGGACGAACTCGCGGCCGCCGATCTCGTCGCAGCGGCGGTCCGTGTACACCTCGGTGCCGTCGGCGGCCACGCATCGGCGCACGTCGGCAAACGCCGCGCCCGGCAGCGCGAGCGCGAGCGCGAGCAGAGCGACGAGGCGGAAGCGGCGCGACATGCGCGCATCCTAAGCTCCCGCGAGCGCCGCGCGCAGCCGCGCGGATCAGAATCGGACGAAGTAGCAGCCCGCGTAACGCTCCACGTTCAGTTCGAGCGACTGTGCGCCGTCACCGGCCAGCGCCAGCTGCAGGATGCCGGCGCCGCCATCGTCCGGGTAACCGTCCCCGGCCGATGCGACCTGCGTGCTGAATCCGATCTGCGCATCGTAGTAGCGCGCACTCGCGCCCTCTGCCTTCGCGAGGGCTTCCAGCCGCTTCATCAGCGGCGTCGCCTGCTTCTGCGTGATGCCGACCCAGTGCCAGCTCTCGGCGAGGCGGTTGACGTCGTGCAGTGCGATCGAGCCCTGCAGGTCCATCGCCAGCTGCGTCGGCGACTGTGCGCAGCCCGCGAGCAGCGAGCGGCGGCTCGCGGTGCCGGTCGGGATCATCGCGTCCGCGGCGACGTTGTCCCGGATCACTGGCTCGCGCGAGGCCTCGCTCGCGAGGCGCATTCCGAGTTCCGAGGACATCGCTTCGGGCTTCGCATTGAAGGCGAGGCACGGCTTGTCGGTGTAGACGGCGGTGCCGTCCGGTGCGCGGCAGCGCTGGATCCCGCCGAAGCCCGCGTGCGCATCCGGCGACGCCGGCAGCGCGAGCCCGAGGCCGAGCGCCAGCGTGAGGACGGTGATGGATTTCATGGCACGCACCTGCGACAGGGGATGCGTGAAATGCTCGGGATCGACGCGTCAACGTGAAGTGTGACGGAGGCCTCGCAACTGAACCGGCTCGCAACGAAACCGGTGTTTTCAGCGCATCTGCGCCAACACGTTCAGAGTCGGTTTCGAGAGATTGAGCGTGTAGAAGTGCAGCGACGGTGCGCCGCCGTCGATCAAGCGACGGCAGAGCTGTGCGACGACTTCGGCGCCGAACGCACGGATGCTGTCCGCGTCGTCCGCGTAAGCGAGCATGCGCTGCGCGATCCAGCGGGGGATCTCGGCACCGCACAGTTCGGAGAAGCGGCGGATCTGGCTGAAGTTCGCGATCGGCATGATGCCGGGCACGATCGGCAGGTCGACGCCGGCCCGTCGCGCATCGTCGACGAACCGGAAATAGGCATCAGGGTTGTAGAAGTACTGGGTGATCGCCCCGTTGGCGCCCGCGCGGACCTTGCCCACGAAGTTCCTGAGGTCGGCCTGCGAATCGCGCGCCTGGGGATGCATCTCCGGGTACGCCGCCACCTCGATGTGGAAGTGGTCGCCCGTCTCCTCGCGGATGAACCGCACCAGCTCGTCGGCGTAGCGCAGCTCGCCCGCGCTCACCATGCCGGACGGCAGGTCGCCACGCAGCGCCACCAGCCGCTTCGCGCCGAGCGCGCGGTAGAGCTTCAGCAGCCCGCGAATCTCCTCGCGCGAGCCACCCATGCAGGTGATGTGCGGCGCCGCCTCCAGGCCGCCCGTGCGCAGCTGGCGAATGGTCTCGGGCGTGTGGCTGAGCGTGGACCCGCCGGCGCCGAACGTCACGCTGACATATTCGGGGCCGTGCGCCCGCAGCCGGTGGACGGTCTTCCCGAGCTGCGTCTGCTGCTCGGGCGTCTTCGGGGGGTAGAACTCGAAGCTGACGGGAACCATGGCGCGCCGGATCCTGGAGACGCGCCAGTCTATCTCTTCATCGCGATGGAGCGAAAGCTCCCGTCGATCAGCGCGAGACGACCCCGTCCACGCGACCGGTCCGCGGGTCCAGCGCGGCGGCATGGCCGGCGCCGTCCAGCAGCACGAAGGGGACGCCGCCGGTCTGCAGTTCGTAGGGGCTGAACCAGCTCATCGAATTCGCGGGGGTCGTGGCGCCGGCCGCGATCACGCGCTCCGGGAAGCCCGCGCGACGCAGGACGTCGTCGGTCTGCTGGTCGTTGCGCGCCATGATCGACTCGCGCACGCGGTCGGGCAGGCCCAGCGACGGGTCCAGCGCGCTGCGGTGCAGGCCGACGCCCGAGGCATAGGTCATCTCCCGGCGGTTCGCCGCGGCCCACAGGAGCGCGCAGGCGCTCGCACAGCGGCCGTCGATGCGCACGGCGAGCCCGCGTGCATTGGCGAGCTCGGCGACGCGCAGGGCCTGTCCGCGCATGCCGCCCGGGCCGCTCACGATCAGGACCCGCGTGTCGGGATAGCGCTGGAGCGCCTCGCGGATGCTCGCCTCGAACCGCTGGCCGACCACGCCGTCGATGCGGAGCGCGCGCTGGGCGGGAAGGGGCGCGACGCTGGCGTTGTCGACGCGCACGTCCGGCATGGAGTCCGCGCGGGCGGAGAGGCTGGTGCAGGTCAGAAGGGCGGCGATGGCCGCCAGGAAAGCGCGCGTCACGTCGATCTACCGGAAGGATCCCCGACTCGAATCCTCCGGCAACGCCCGTTGCGCACCGTGCCGCGCATCGCAAAAACCCGGCCATGTGCCTGAATGAATGTGCGGAGCTTCCCACTCTATCGAGTGCGGCTTCACCGCACCGTCACGGCGAAGGCCGGCGCTCGCAAAAAAAGACGGGCGCCTGAGCGCCCGTCCCGGTGCATCGATGAAGCGATGGATCAGTAGCGGTAGTGGTCCGGCTTGTAGGGGCCGTCCTTGTCGACGCCGAGATAGGCGGCCTGCTCGTCGGTAAGCACCGTGAGCTTCACGCCGATCTTCTCGAGGTGCAGGCGCGCGACTTCCTCGTCGAGCTTCTTCGGCAGGATGTAGACCTTCGCCTCGTACTCGTCCTTCTTGTCCCACAGGTCGATCTGCGCGAGCGTCTGGTTCGAGAACGAATTCGACATCACGAAGCTCGGATGGCCGGTGGCGCAGCCGAGGTTCACCAGGCGGCCTTCGGCCAGCAGGAAGATCGAGTTGCCGCCCTCGAACGTGTACTTGTCGACCTGCGGCTTGATGTTCGTGCGCGTCGCGCCCGACTGGTGCAGCGCGTCGACCTGGATCTCGTTGTCGAAGTGGCCGATGTTGCAGACGATCGCCTGGTCCTTCATGCGGCGCATGTGCTCGAGCGTGATGACGTCCTTGTTGCCCGTCGTCGTCACGTAGATGTCGCCGCGGCCCAGCGTGGCTTCGATGGTGTTGACCTCGAAGCCTTCCATCGCGGCCTGCAGGGCGTTGATCGGGTCGATCTCGGTCACCACCACGCGCGCGCCGTAGGCCCGCAGCGACGCTGCCGAGCCCTTGCCGACATCGCCGTAGCCGCAGACCACCGCGACCTTGCCGGCGAGCATGACGTCGAGCGCCCGCTTCAGGCCGTCGGCCAGCGACTCGCGGCAGCCGTAGAGGTTGTCGAACTTCGACTTGGTCACCGAGTCGTTGACGTTGATCGCGGGCACCAGGAGCGAGCCTTCCTCGGCCAGCTTGTAGAGGCGGTGCACGCCGGTGGTCGTCTCTTCGGAGACGCCCTTCCAGTCGCGGACGACGGTGTGCCAGAAGCCCGGGCGCTCGGTCTTGACGCGCTTGAGCAGGTTCTTGATGACCTGCTCCTCGTGCGAGGAGGCCGGCTCGTCGACCCAGGTCGAGCCGTTCTCGAGCTCGTAACCCTTGTGGATCAGCAGCGTGACGTCGCCGCCGTCGTCGACGACAAGCTGCGGACCGAGGCCGCCCGGGAAGGTCAGCGCTTCGAGCGTGCAGTCCCAGTACTCCTCCAGCGACTCGCCCTTCCACGCGAAGACCGGCGTGCCCGACGCGGCGATGGCGGCGGCGGCGTGGTCCTGCGTGGAGAAGATGTTGCAGGACGCCCAGCGCACGTCGGCGCCGATGTCCTTCAGCGTCTCGATCAGCACGCCGGTCTGGATCGTCATGTGCAGCGAGCCGGTGACGCGCACGCCCGCGAGCGGCCTGATCGACGCGTACTTGCGGCGGATCGACATCAGGCCCGGCATTTCCTGCTCGGCGATGTCGAGTTCCTTGCGGCCCCAGTCGGCGAGCGAGATGTCGGCGACCTTGTAGTCGCCCTCGGTCGAGAAGGTCTTGATCTGTGCGTTCATGGATTGCTCCGTTCAGGAGTCCTCGGAGGACTCGCGTCAAACGGGCGCCGTTACAGGAAAACCGTGCCGAGCCTGATTCCGGTTGGACACGCCTGCAGGGCGGCCGGACTTGCAGCGCCCCTCGGCAGGGCCCGCCCATTCTATCGGGTTACGGGACGGCGGGCTGGATCGCCTGTCGAACGCAGCGGTCCACCGGCCCGGCAGCGTTGACCGTGCACGCGCCCGCCCCGAGCATGGCCGCTTGCCCGGGAAACCCGATGCGCACACCCCGCGTGACACCACGTTTCGTCGTCGTCCTGCTGCTGGCCGGCGCGCTGCTCGGCTGGTTTGCCGCATGGCGACCGGTCAATGCGGTCCTGGGTCCGCTCCCGGTCGATACGGGCGACGGCTGGCCGCGTTCGACGCCCGCCAACGAGGGGTTCGACGAAGCCGCCTTGCAGCGGGCTGCGGCCGCGCTGCTGGGCGACCGCCTCAACGTGCATGCGGTGCTCGTCGAACGCCACGGGCGCCTCGTGCTCGAGTCCTATCGCGGAGGACACGATCGTTCGGTCTACGGTCTCGTCTCGCTGCGGCGTTCGATCGGCCCGACGTCGCGACACGACGTGCGCTCGGTCGGCAAGAGCATCACCGCGCTCGTGTACGGCATCGCGCTGTCGGAGGGTCGCGTGCCGGGTCCATCGCGTCCGCTGTCCGTCGTCTTCCCGGCGCTTCAGGGCCTGGCGACCCGCAACGCGCGCGAAATCCGGGTCGGGCACCTGCTCGACATGGACAGCGGCCTCGCCTGGACCGAAGGCGCGGCCGGATTGAACGACGAGCTCAAGCTGTTCTGGAAACGCGACCTGCCGACCTACGTGCTCGATCGCCCCCGCACGTCCGCGCCCGGCACGCGCTTCAGCTACAACGGCGGCGGCACTGCGCTGCTGGCACAGATGATTGCCGACGGCACCCGCACGCCCCTGGATCGCTATACCGCGGATCGTCTGTTCGCGCCGCTGGGCATCCGCGACTGGGAATGGGTGACCGACCTCCACGGCCGGCCGATGGCCTTCAACGGCCTGCGCCTGCGGCCGCGCGACCTGCTGAAGATCGGGCGCCTCGTGCTGCGCCATGGCGACTGGGACGGACGGCGCGTCGTGCCTTCGGCGTGGATCGACGCCCTCTGGCAGCCGGGCCTGGCGACGGGCGTCGCCGATTTCCGCTACCACGGGCAATGGTGGCAGGGCACGGTCGACTGGCACGGACGACGGCTCGAATGGCGCGCGGCGTTCGGCAACGGCGGCCAGCGCCTGTTCGTCGTTCCGGCGCTCGACATCGCGATCGTGACCGCAGCGGGCGCCTACGACGAGATGCCCACCGCCGTCGCGGTCAACCGGTTCGTGCAGCAGGTCGCCGATAGCGTGCGCGACTGAGGTCGAGCACGCATCGGCGTCGCCGCATCACCAGTCCGTCGGCCGGTAGTCCTTGAGGAACTGCCCCCAGACGTGCTCGCCGGTGTTGAGGCCATGGATGATCGGATCGACGATGCGCGCCGCGCCGTCGAGGATGTCCAGCGGCGGATGGAAGCGCTCTTCTACGACCTTGCGCGCGGCGATTTCCGCGGGGTCCTCGTCGGTCACCCAGCCGGTGTCGACCGCGTTCATGTGGATGCCGTCGGCGTGGTAATCGGCGGCCGACGTGCGCGTCATCATGTTGAGCGCCGCCTTCGCCATGTTCGTGTGCGGATGCCGCGTGGTCTTGAAGTTGCGGTAGAACTGCCCCTCGACCGCGGACACGTTGACGATGTGCTTGTCACGGCCGGGCGTGCGCAGCATCAGCGACTTGAGTCGCGCGTTGAGGATGAAGGGCGCGACCGCGTTGACCAGCTGCGTCTCCAGCAGCTCGACGGTGGGCACCTCGTGCATCAGCAGGCGCCACGAATTGCGGCCGCGCAGATCGACCTGCTGCAGGTCCTGGTCGAGCCGGCCTTGCGGGAACAGGTGCTGCTGGCCGAGCAGTTCCTCGGCGAGCAGCGGGACCTGCGACAGTTCCGCCGCGCGCGTCAGTCCGGCCGCGTCGCCGAGCGCCTTCGCCTCGGCCGACTGCAGCGCCTGCGTGCCGTCGCCCTCGGGCAGCATCGTGTAGCTGCGCAGGCCCTCGTAGCGGCCGATGAGGCGGCGGATGTGCTCGGGCGCCTCGTGCAGCGCGGCCGTCTCGCCAGCCATCATGTGTGCGTAGAAGGCGGGCGGGCGTCGCACCGTCTGGCAGGCATTGTTGATGATGAAGTCGAGGCGATCGTGCGTGGCGAGCATCTCGCTGCAGAACGCCTCGACGCTCGGCGTGTGCCGCAGGTCGAGGCCGAAGATCTCGAGGCGGTGCGCCCAGTCCTCGAAGTCCGGCTCGTGCGCGTAGCGCATCGCGGAATCCCGCGGGAAGCGCGTGGTGACGATCAGTCGCGCGCCGGCCCGCAGCAGCTTCATGCCGGCCTGGTAGCCGATCTTGACGCGGCCGCCGGTGAGCAATGCGACGCGACCGGTGAGGTCTGCCAGCTCCGTGCGCTTGAAGAAGTTGAAGTCCGCGCAGGTCGGGCAGAGCTGGTCGTAGAAATGGTGGACGTGCCGGTACTTCTGCTTGCAGACGTAGCAGTGCAGCAGCTCCGGCGATTCGCGCGACGGATCGGGCGCGCTCGCCTGCACGGTGGGCTGCGCTTCCAGGGCGAGATGCTGTCCCGCGGCGGTCGGCGGGAAGTAGTTCGGCGTGGTGAACACCGGCTTCCGGCGCAGTTCGCGGATGCCGGTGGACTCCAGCAACGCTTCGCTGCGACGGATGTTCTCGGCACTGCGCTCGCGCTCGCGCGCCTTGAGGCGCTGGCGGCGTGCGCGGGGGTCGGGGTGGTAGACCTCGGCGACGACGGCATGCAGGCGTGCGCGCTCGTCGGCCGGCACCGCGTCGAGCACGGTGCGGTCGGCGGCAACCTGCGCAAGCAGCGCCGTCGCCTCGCGCACGCGGTCGAGCAGGTCGAGGTCGGGAGACGAAGGGGCGTGCGAAGTCGCCGCCGCGGAGTTCGGGGTCATGGTCGGGCCGGGAGAGTGCGCCACCGCCGCGCAGGGTCGGCGCGGCGGGCGCGGGCCGGCATTTTCGCACTGTCGGGCGGCACGGGGGCCTGAACGGACCTGTCGACCGCACGGAGCGGGCGTGCGTCGGCGCTGCACGGCCTGCGACGCCGGTCGCGTCCACCGTGCCTTCCAGCGCATTGACAGCCCGACCGTCGGCCGCGAAGCATGGGCGTTTCGATCGCTCCGGACCCCGACCGTGCCCAGCCGCGCTCCCCTCCTGCGCCACCTGATCCTGCCCACGCTGCTCTCGCTGGCCTGCACCGGCCTGGCGGTCGCCCAGACCGTACCCGCACCCGCCGCGGCGTCGGCCACCGCCGGGTATCGCCTGCCGGCGCCCGCGCTGCAGGCCATCGTCGACGCGCCGCGCCCGCCGCAGCTGCTGCTGGGCCCGAACCGAGACCTCGCGGCCATGACTCAGGTGCCGCCGCTGCCGGCGATCCAGCTGGTCGCGCAGCCCGAACTCAAGCTCGCGGGTCTGCGCATCAATGCGCGCAGCTACGCGCCGAGCCGCTTCTCCTTCGGCAGTGACCTCTGGCTGCTCGACATCGCCACGGGCAAGAGCATCCGCATCGACGGCCTGCCGTCGCCGCTGTCGATCGCCGCTTCGTCGTGGTCGCCGGACCAGAAGTACCTCGCCTTCAACCAGCAGGACCCGGTGAGCGGCGCCAACGAGCTCTGGGTCGTCGATGTCGCGACGCGGCGCGCGCGTCGCCTCGCCGCCGGCCTCAATACCGTGAGCGGCGCGCCGCGCTGGATGCCCGACTCGCAGCGCCTGCTGGTGAACCTGCGCCCCGAAGGGCAGGGCGAGCCGCCCGGACGCGACGCCACGCCCGACGGCCCGGCAATCCAGGAAACCAAGTCCGGCGGCGCGGCGCGCCAGCTGCGCACGTACCAGGACATGCTGCGCAACGAACTCGACGCCCGCACGCTCGACCACTTCCTCACCGTGCAGCCCGCGTTCGTCGCGCTCGACGGCTCGACCACGCCGTTCGGCAGCGCGGGGCGCTATCTCGACCTCGCGCCGTCGCCGGATGGACGCCACATCCTCGCGCAGTCGGTCGACCGTCCGTATTCGTACATCGTGCCGCTCAACTATTTCCCGCGCCGCATCGAGGTGCTCGACACGAACGGCCGCGTGGAACACACGGTGGCGACGCTTCCGCTGTTCGAGGGCCTGCCCAACGGCAACGACGCGGTGCCTGCCGGCGTGCGCCAGATCGAATGGCGCAGCGATGCGCCGGCGACGCTCGCCTGGGCCGAGGCGCAGGACGGCGGCGATCCGTCGAAGGCCGCCGCGGTGCGCGATATCGTGTACCAGCAGGCTGCGCCGTTCGATGCGCCGCCGGTCGTGCTCGCGAAGCTCGCGACGCGTTTCGCCGGTGCCACCTGGGGCCGCGGCGACGTCGCGCTCGTCGACGAGTTCTGGTGGAAGACGCGCCAGCAGAAGGAATGGCTGGTCGCACCCGACGCACCGGCTGCCGCGCCGCGACTCGTCCATGAAGGCTCCAGCGAGGACCGCTACAACGATCCCGGCAATGCGGTCACGACCCGGCGCGCTTCCTACCTGCCGCGCCTGCAGTTCACGTCCGACGGCGGCGCGTTCTTCCGCCGCGGCGACGGTGCATCGCCCGAGGGCGACCGCCCGTTCCTCGACCGCGTGAGCCTCGCCGACTTCCAGTCGACCCGCCTGTTCCGTTCGCAGGCGCCGACGTACCAGTCGCCCGTCGCGCTGCTCGACGACGCCGGCACGCGCCTGCTGATCACGCGTGAATCGCCGGCCGACCCGCCGAACTACTTCGTGCGCGATGCGAAGGGCGGGCTCCGCGCGCTGACCGCGTTCAAGCACCCGACGCCGCAGCTGCGCGACATCCGGAAGGAACAGATCCGCTACAAGCGCAAGGATGGGGTCGACCTCACCGGCACGCTCTACCTGCCGCCGGGCTTCCGGCCGGGCAAGGACAAGCCGCTGCCGCTGCTGATGTGGGCCTATCCGGCCGAGTTCAAATCCGCCGCCGCTGCCTCGCAGGTCACCGACTCGCCGTACCGCTTCAACCTCGTGAGCTACTGGGGCCCGCTGCCGTTCCTCGCGCGCGGCTTCGCGGTGCTGGACGATCCGTCGATGCCGATCGTGGGCGAGGGCGACCGCGAGCCGAACGACAGCTACGTCGAGCAGCTCACCTCGAGCGCGCAGGCGGCGGTGGACGAAGTCGTGCGCCGTGGCGTGGCCGATCGCGGGCGCATCGCCGTCGGCGGCCATTCCTACGGGGCCTTCATGACCGCGAACCTGCTGGCGCACACGCGGCTGTTCAAGGCCGGCGTCGCCCGCAGCGGCGCCTACAACCGCACGCTGACGCCGTTCGGCTTCCAGTCGGAGGAACGCAACTACTGGGACGCGCGGGAGACGTACATGACGATGTCGCCCTTCAACTACGTCAAGGACATCAAGGACGCGCTCCTGATGATCCATGGCGAGGACGACAACAATTCCGGCACGTTCCCGATCCAGAGCGAGCGCATGTTCGCGGCACTCAAGGGCGTGGGCGGCACCGCGCGCCTGGTGATGCTGCCTCGCGAGGCGCACGGCTACCGGGCACGCGAGTCGATCATGACGATGCTCGCCGAGACGGACGACTGGCTGACGCGCTACGTGAAGGACGCCGGGGCCGCCGAAGCGAAGCCGGCACCCGCCGCGAAATAACAGCGTCGGCGCGTACCGTCGTGCGGAATTCGCGACGACGGTGCGCGCCGGTTTCGCCCTCAAGTCACCCATGAAAAAGGGCCGCATCGCGCGGCCCTTTTTCGTCGACGGACTGCTCCGTCTCCTGGACGGCGGTCCGTTACAGGCCCGCCGCCTTGCGCAGCGCCTCGGCGCGATCGGTCTTCTCCCACGAGAACGCCGTCGCCGTCTCCGACTTGCCGTCGGCGCCGGTGTAGGTCAGCTCGTACGGTGCGCGACCGAAGTGGCCGTAGGCCGCCGTCGGCTGGTACACCGGATGGATCAGGTCAAGCATCTTGACGATGCCGTACGGGCGCAGGTCGAAGTGCGCGCGGATCAGCTGCTCGATCTTGTCGTCCGAGATCTTGCCGGTGCCGAACGTGGTGACCGAGATCGAGGTCGGCTCGGCGACGCCGATCGCGTAGGACACCTGCACCTCGCAGCGCTCGGCGAGGCCGGCCGCGACGATGTTCTTCGCGACGTAGCGGGCCGCGTAGGCAGCCGAGCGGTCGACCTTCGACGGATCCTTGCCCGAGAACGCACCGCCGCCGTGGCGGGCCATGCCGCCGTAGCTGTCGACGATGATCTTGCGCCCGGTCAGGCCGCAGTCGCCCACGGGGCCGCCGATCACGAAGATGCCCGTCGGGTTGATGTGCACCTTGTGCTTCGGCAGCGCGTCGAGCCACTCGGCCGGCAGCACCGGCTTCAGGATCTCCTCGTAGACGGCCTCGACGAGGTCCTTCTGCGCGATGTCCGGATCGTGCTGCGTCGACAGCACCACGGCGTCGAGGCCCAGCACCTTGTGGTGGGCGTCGTAGCGCAGGGTGACCTGCGACTTCGCATCCGGGCGCAGCCAGTTCAGCGTGCCGTTCTTGCGCACGCGCGCCTGCTGCTCGACGAGGCGATGGCTGTAGTACAGCGGCGCCGGCATGAACTCGGGCGCTTCGTCGCAGGCGAAACCGAACATCAGGCCCTGGTCGCCCGCGCCCTGCTCTTCGGGAGAGGTGCGGTCGACGCCCGCGGCGATGTCCGGCGACTGCTTGCCGAGCATGTTGATGATCGCGCAGGTGTGGCCGTCGAAGCCGACGTTCGAGTTGTCGTAGCCGATCGCGTTGATGACGTTGCGCGCGAGCGACTCGATGTCGACCCACGCCGACGTCGTGACTTCGCCGGCGACGATCGCGGCGCCGGTCTTCACCATCGTTTCGCAGGCCACGCGGGCGCGCTTGTCCTGCGCGAGGATCGCGTCGAGGACGGCGTCGGAAATCTGGTCGGCGATCTTGTCCGGATGGCCTTCGGAGACCGATTCGGAGGTGAAGAGATAGCTGGACATCGGCTATATCCTTGTATTCGGATGAAAGGATGGCCGCGCATGATACAGGCTCGGCCCCGCCGGTGCATTCTGCGGCGGAGCGTGGCAGCGCGGGGTCAACGTTCGTTCAGAGGACCGTCGCCCGGGCCTGGATGAAGGAGTAGAAGAAGACCGCGTTCGGGTCGTTCTGCACCTGGTGCATCTCGCGGCGCATGCCCTCGACCACGTCCGGTGTCACCGCGCCCGCCTCGATCAGGTTGTCGGCGGCCGAGAGCAGCAGTTCCTCCCAGAAGGCGATCATCACCTTGCGGCGTCCCGGCTCGCGGTTGTCGAAGTAGAACGTCTTCACCTCGGTCGCCACGTCGCGATAGCCGCCGGCCAGCAGCAGGTTGCCGAGCTTGGCACCGACGAACGGATCGCCGCCGTGCTCGTGCTGGAAGTCGTTGAACGCCATCCAGTAGCGCCAGACGTTCGGCGAGTAGGGGTCGAGGAAGAACGAGGAGTTCATCACCTCGGTGATGTAGACGGTCGAGCCCGGCATCAGCACGCGCCGCACCTCGTTGAGCACGCGCGCGGGCGAGGGCACGTGCTCGAGCACCCAGCACAGGAAGGCGCCGTCGAAGCTGCGGGGCTCGAACGGCAGGTCCGACGCGTCGGCCTGCTGCAGCGCGTAGCGGCCGTCGAGCCAGGTCATCGCGCCCAGGTGCTCGCGTGCCGCGCCGAGCTGCGCATCGCTGAGGTCGACGCACGTGGCGTGTAGGTCGGGGAAGCGACGCAGCAGGATCTCGGTCTGCGCGCCCACGCCGCTCCCGACTTCAAGCAGGCGCCTGACGCCGGTGTAGTCGATGTTGGAGAAGATCGTGGATTCGGCGATGCGCGCCTGCTTCAGCAACCGCGCCTGCTCGGTGCGCGAGAACCCGTGCAGGTAGACGGCATCGGTGTCGGGGGTGGACGGGGTCATGTCGGTCTCCGTGTCGCGGCCGATTGTCGTCGTATGGCGGAAAACCGTCGTGACGCCCCGTCAGGCGGCGTCGCGAAGGTGCATGTCGGGCACGACACCCGCGATGAGTGCATCGAAATACTCGCGCGTCAGTCGCGACTGTGCCTCGGCGGTCTCGGCGCGATTGACCACCGCGCGGAACGCCGCGTTCTCGGGCCGGTCCTTCGCGTACCAGCCCAGGTGCTTGCGCGCGATGCGCACGCCCGAGACCTCGCCGTAGAACGCATGCAGGGCGTCGAGGTGGCCGAGCAGGACGTCGCGCACCTCGTCCAGCGAGGGTTCCGGCAAGGTGTCCCCCGTCGCGAGGTAATGCGCCACCTCGCGGAAGATCCACGGCCGGCCCTGTGCGGCGCGTCCCACCATCACCGCGTCGCAGCCGGTGTAGGCGAGGACCTCGGCCGCCTTGCGCGGCGAATCGATGTCGCCGTTCGCGACCACCGGAATCGTCAATGCCGCCTTCACTTCGGCGATCGTGTCGTACTCGGCGATGCCGGTGTACTGCTGGTCGCGCGTGCGGCCGTGGATCGCGAGCGACGCGATGCCCGCGGCTTCCGCGATGCGTGCGATCGACAGTGCGTTCTTCGCATCGGCGGCCCAGCCGGTGCGGATCTTCAGCGTCACGGGCACGTCGACCGCACGGACGACCGCATCGAGGATGCGTCCGACCAAGGCCTCGTCGCGCATCAGCGCGGAGCCCGCCCACGCATTGCAGACCTTCTTGGCCGGGCAGCCCATGTTGATGTCGACGATCTGTGCGCCATGGTCGACGTTGTAGCGCGCCGCCTCCGCCATCACCTCCGGCACCGTGCCGGCGATCTGCACGCTGATCGGCGCGGGCTCGTCGACGTGGTCCATGCGGTGGCGGGACTTCGCGGTCGACCAGAAGCGCGGGTCCGACGTCGTCATTTCGGACACGCACAGGCCTGCGCCCAGCCGCTTGCAGAGCAGCCGGAACGGCTTGTCGGTGACGCCCGCCATGGGCGCGAGGATCACGCGGGGCGTGATCGCGTAGGGGCCGATGCGCATGCCCCGATTGTACGCGGCGCGCTCAGGCGGCCGGATCGGCGTCGGGGAAGCGGGCCAGGACGTCGCCGCGCGCAGGCATGGACGCCGCTGCGCCGCGACGCTCGGTCGACAACCCGGCGTAGGCCATCGCGTAGCGGACATGCGCGGCGAACGGCCGCTCCGGACGCGCCGCGATCGACGCGGCGAGCGCTCCGTTGAAGGCGTCCCCCGCACCGGTGGTGTCGACCGGCGAGACCGCGCACGCCGGCAGCCGGTAGGCGGGTCGCGCGTCGCCGCGCAGGCGGGCGTCGGCGTGCGAGACGAAGACGCCGGCGGCCCCGAGCGTGACGATGACCGTCCCGCAGGGCAACAGGCGGCGGCAGAGGGCGTGCAGCGAGGCCTCGGGCGCCGCCGCGACGACGGCGGGATCCAGTGCATCGCCGAGCCGCGCCTGCACGAGCGCGGCAAACTCCGTCTCGTTCGGCGTCAGCACGTCGACGCGTCCGAGCAACGCCTCGGGCGGCCGGGCATCCGCGGGTGCCGGGTTGAGGATCGCGAGCGCGCCGTGGGCCGTGCCGGCCTCGAAGGCGGCCGTCGCGGCCGCGTCCGGCGTTTCGAGCTGTGCGAGCACGACGGACGGCGCCGTGCCTTCCGCGAAGGCATGCGCGACGTGGGACGCGTCCAGCAAGCCGTTGGCGCCGGGGGCGACGACGATCGAGTTGCGACCCTGCCCGTCGACGAAAATGCCGGCGGCGCCCGTCGGCGCATCGCCCACCGCGTCGCGCAGGTCGATCCCGTCGGCGACGGCCAGTGCCCGGGCATACGTGCCGCCCGCGTCGTCGCCGAGCGCGCAGACGAAGCGGGTCGCCACGCCCGAGCGCGCCGCCGCGACCGCCTGGTTGAAACCCTTGCCGCCGGGGCCGCTGGCATAGCCGCCGGAGCGCGTCTCGCCCGGCACGGGCAGCGCGTCGGGCGTCCAGACGTGGTCGACGTTGAAGCTGCCGACCACCACGACCGTCGGCGTCGACATCAGGGATTGTTGACGTCGGTGCCGCCGTGCGGCGGCACGCGCAGGCCACCGCGCTCATGGCGATGGCGGAACAGCGGCACGAACAGGAACGCCATGGCGAGCGCGTACAGCGCGAACGCGGTCCAGATGCCGTGCCAGTCCTTCGCGCCGCCCGGGCCGGTGAAGAAGGCATCGATCACGTAACCCGAAATCACGCTGCCGAGCACCGCGCCGATGCCGTTGGTCATCACCATGAAGAGGCCCTGCGCGCTGGCGCGGATCGCGGGGTCGCTCTGCTGCTCGACGAACAGGCTGCCGGAGATGTTGAAGAAGTCGAAGGCCATGCCATAGACGATGCAGCTGACGATGATCATCCAGAGGCCGGCGCCCGGGTCGCCGTAGGCGAACAGGCCGAAGCGCAGGAACCAGGCGAGCATCGAGATCGTCATCACCGTCTTGATGCCGAAGCGGCGCAGGAAGAACGGGATGGTGAGGATGAAGAGCGTTTCGGAGATCTGCGAGATCGACATGATGATCGCGGGGTACTTCACCGCGAGCCGGTCCGCATAGGCGGGATTGCTGCTGAATTCGCCGAGGAACGTGCCGCCGTAGGCATTGGTGAGCTGCAGCGCCGCGCCCAGCAGCATCGCGAAGATGAAGAACACCGCCATGTTGCGGTCGCGGAACAGGCGGAACGACGACAGGCCGAGCACGTCGACCAGGGAACGGCTGTCGGTGGGGCCGAGGCCGGGCGGGCAGGGCGGCAGGGTGAAGGCGTAGATGCCGAGCGCGATCGCCGCGGCCGCCGCGATGTAGAACTGGCCGGCGGACGTCTCGAGGCCGAGCAGGCTCGTCGTCCACAGCGCGGCGATGAAGCCCACCGTGCCCCAGACGCGGATGGGCGGGTAGTCGCGGACGACGTCGAAGCCTTCGCGCTTGAGCGCGTTGTAGGCCACCGCGATGCCGAGCGCGAGCGTCGGCATGTAGCAGCACATCGTCAGCATCATCAGCCCGATCAGGCCGCGCGGCGTGTCCACCAGCGGCACGCAGGCCAGCAGGAGGCCGCCGAGGATGTGCAGGATGCCGTAGAGCTTCTCGGCATTGACCTTGCGGTCCGCGAGCGCGCCCATCAGGGCCGGCATGAACAGCGAGGCGAAGCCCATCGTCGAGAAGACGAGGCCGAAGTCCGTGCCGGACCAGTGCCGGTTCTCGAACCAGTACCGCCCGATCGTGATCAGCCAGGCGCCCCAGATGAAGAACTGGAGGAAATTCATCAGGGTGAGGCGCAGTTTCAGGTTCACGGGACGTCCTGGCAGCGGTGCGATGGTCGCCCGCGAGCGTAGAGGCAAAAGCGGCCTTGGTGAAGCCGCGCAGGCGGCGGGAACCTGACCGCGCCCGGAAACCGGCATCGGCCGCGCCGCCGGGCGGCCGGCCCGCGCCTCGTTCGCGCGATCGACTTCGGGGTTCGGCCAGCGTTCTCGGGGGATGGAGCCGGCGTGGGCGGCGTTACGATGCGACGCCCCCACTCGGAGCCGACCATGCACTACCGCCGCCTCGGATCGTCCGGCCTGCAGCTCTCCGCGCTGTCGTTCGGCGCCTGGCTCACCTTCGGCAACCAGGTCTCCCGCGGCGAATGCCGCAACCTCGTCGCCGCCGCCTGGGACCACGGCATCACCTTCTTCGACAATGCCGAGGGCTATGCGAATGGCCACGCCGAGACGGTGATGGGCGACGTCATCGCCGACCTCCGCCTGCCGCGCGACGGGTATTGCGTCTCGAGCAAGGTCTTCTTCGGCTCGGCGCACGAGCCGCGCCCCACGCAGCGCGGGCTCTCGCGCAAGCACGTGCACGATGCCTGCCACGCGGCGCTGGGGCGCCTGCGCGTCGATGCGCTCGACCTGTTCTTCTGCCATCGGCCCGATCCCGACACGCCGGTCGAGGAGACCGTCTGGGCGATGGACGCACTGATCCGCCACGGCAAGGTGCTGTACTGGGGCACGTCCGAATGGCCGGCGCACCTCATCCGCGAAGCGCACCGCATCGCGCGCGAGCACCATCTGCATGCACCGACGATGGAGCAGCCGCAGTACAACCTGCTGCACCGCGAACGCGTCGAGCTCGAGTACGCGCCGCTGTACGCGGAGCTCGGCCTCGGCACGACGACGTTCTCGCCGCTCGCCTCCGGCCTGCTCACCGGGAAGTACGCCGACCCGTCGAAGGACGAGCCCGCGCGGCTCGAACGCGAGGGCATGGGCTGGCTCAAGCGCATCGTGGTCGGCGACGAGAACCAGCGTCGCCCCGAGCGCGCGCGACGATTCGCCGAAGCCGCGACGTCGCTCGGCCACGCACCGGCCACCCTCGCGATCGCCTGGTGCCTGCGCAATCCGCACGTCTCGACGGTGATCCTCGGCGCGAGCCGGGTGGAGCAGCTGGTCCAGAACCTCGAGGCGCTCGCGCTGGTGGACACGCTCGACGAAGTGCAGTGGCAGCAGGTCGAGGCGGCGGCTGCCTGAAAGAAAAAGGCGCCGGACGGGCCGGCGCCAAGGGGAAGCGGAATCCAGGCGCTCAGTCGACGCGCGGCGCGGGCGGCGGGGGCGGTGCCAGGGCGACCGCGAACGGCGCCGCGGGCGCCACGGGTGCGACGCCCATCGGCGGGGCCGGCGGAGGCGGCGGTGCGCCGGGCGCCGGCGGCGGAGGCGGCGGCGGGGCCATCGGCGGCAGCGGAATGCGCATCGCCTTCGGCACCTTCACCTGTGCACTGCCGGGCTTGCGGTCGCGCAGATAGTCGACGGCGACCTGCGTGCCTTCCGGCTTCGCGCGCAGCACGTCCATCACGTCACGCGGGCTTTCGACGGTGCGGCCGTCGACCTTGCGGATGACGTCGCCCGACTGCAGGCCGGCGAGGTCGGGCCCCGCGCTGACCACCAGCACGCCATCGTCGGTGCCGAAGTAGCGGCCGAGCTGCGCATCGATCGACGCGAGGTTGAGCCCGTTCCAGCGGAAGGCTTCGGCGAGCGCCATGCGCTCGCAGCGCTCGCCGTCCTTGCAGGCGCCATCGCGGGCGATACGGATGATTTCGCGGTGCACGCCGGGCGCGATGCCGGGCAGTTCGGACAGTTCGCCCACCATCGGCGGCATGACCCGGTGTTCGATCATCTTACCGGTAGCGTCCCGACGCTCGATCACCACCTGCTGCCCTGGCCCGGGGCGGTACGTGAAGCGCTTGGCCTCCATCGACGGCCGGCCCGCCGCGTCGCGGAGGAACCGCACGTCACCCTCAGCGATGTGTTCGCTGCCGTCGCCGCCGAACAGCGTCACCGGAGAGGCGTCCTGCGGCACCACCTTGACGGTGGAACGCCGTCCGGCCCGTTCGTAATCGACATCCACCGGCGCGCCTGCCTTCAGTCCCGATAGCGTCGAGCGAAGCGCGTCGACGCGGGCGTCGGCGGTGGCGCCCTGCACCGGCTTGCCGTCGATCCCCGTGATGCGATCCGCGGCCCGCAGGCCAGCCTTCGCGGCACCGCTGCCAGGCGTGACTCCGGCAATCCGGACGCCCTGTTCGGGATCCGGCACCAGCACGACGCCCAGCGATGGCTTTTGCAGCGCGCGCTCTTCGAAGACGAAGATGCCTGCGCCCGGCGTGCCCAGTTCACGCGACAGCGCGGCGACGCGCTTGGCCGCCGCCTGCAATTCGGCGCGGGCCGCTTCGAGCTCTTTTTCCTTGGCGGGATTGCCGGCGGACTGTGCCGCGGCGGCGAAGGCGACGGCGCCGAGGAGCGCGATCGCGAGGAGGGACGGTCGGACGTGCATGGAAGCCTCGGGTGTGGTGATCAGTCGACGAGCGCGATCGCGCCCTGGAGCGACTCGCCGTTCGCGGCGAGCCAGCGGGTGGTGCCTTCGACGCCGGCGAGCTCGCGAAGTGCGGCGACGCGGCGCGTCCACAGGTCGATGCGCTCGGCCTCGCCAAGCGCGGGTTGCGACAGCGCGTCGTCGATCAGCCGCACGCGGTCCTCGGCCTCGCCCGCGAGCACCATCGCGGGCGCGCTCGCCATGCGGTCGTTGCGGGCGAGCGCGGCAAGTGCTTCGAGTCGCGCCGATTCCGCGCGCAGGTCGTCGAGCGCGGTCGACGGGGCGGTCGTCGCACGGTCGCCGTCGTCGGCGTGCGACGCGAGGCGCGGGCGCTCGGCGACGAGCCGCGGCGTGCGCATTACCGGCTGCGGCCGCATCGCGCCACGGAGCGGAACGGGACGGGTTGCTGTGGCGAGCGCCGACGGGCCCGTTGCGCGGGCTGCCGTGTCGGCTGAACTGTCGACCGTTACTTTCGCCGGGCCGGGCGCGTCGGCGACTCGCGGCGCCGATCGCTGCACCACCGTCGCGGTGCGGGTCGCGGGCGCGTCGATCGGCGAAGGCCGCGTCAGCACCACGCCGACCGCCAACGCCGCGACCGCCGCCGCCAGCGCGAACCCCGCGCGACGATCGAGGCGCCCTCGACGTGCAGCGGCCGTCGGCAGCCGGCGGGCGACCGAGGCCCAGGCGTCGGCCGGTGGCGATTCCGCCGGCAGCGCGGCGAACGCCTCGCCCCAGCCCGACGGCTGCGGCGCACGCGGAATAGAAGAATCAGGCACGTTCGGCCTCCTCGGGTGTTTCGAGCAGCGCGCGCAGCCGGCGGCCGCCGCGCGCGAGTTGCGACTTGGAGAAACTCGGCGTCTTCTGCATCAGCGCGGCGATCTCCTCGTGCGTGTAGCCCTCGGCGTGATAGAGCCAGAGCACGCTGCGGGTGGACGTCGGCAGCCTCAGCAGGGCGCGCGTCAGTGCGGCCGCGTCGGCTGCCGCGGCGGGCGGGGGCGCGAAGTCCTCGAACTCCTGGTCGCCCATGCCGCTGTCGATCGGCAGTTCGCCGTCGAGCTGTCGACGCTTGCGCAGTTTCTGCAGCGCCTCGTTGACGGCGACCTGCCGCAGCCAGCCCCAGAACGGGCTGCCGCCGCGGAAGCCACCGATGCCCGCGAACACCTTCAGCATGGTGTCCTGCAGTACGTCGGACGCGTCGTCGCGATCGCCGCACAGGCGCAGCGCCAGGGTGTAGACCGGACGTTCGAACCAGCGGAACAGCTGCTCGAACGCGTCGTGCTCGCCGCGTCGCGCGCGGTCGAGCAGCACGCCGGGCACGTCGATCGCGAAGCCGCTGCGCGGGCGCGCGGCGATCGGGGCGGCGGGTTCGACGGCGGTCACGGCGAGCGTCATTCCCCTACTAGATGCGGCGGGCGGCGAAACCGTCGCAGCGGTCGACGCGGCCTATACTCCGCCCATCCACCAGGGGAGGGGAGACATGGGCATCTCGATCGTCGGGATCTTCATCGCGTTCGTCGTCGTCATCGTGCTGTTCAAGGCCGTGCGCATGGTGCCGCAGGGTTACGAGTGGACGGTCGAGGCCTTCGGCAAGTACACGCACACGATGTCGCCGGGCCTGCACTTCCTGATCCCGGTCTACCAGGGCGTCGGCCGCAAGATCAACATGATGGAGCAGGTGCTGGACGTCCCGAGCCAGGACGTGATCACCAAGGACAATGCGGTCGTCAAGGTCGACGGCATCGTGTTCTTCCAGGTGCTCGACGCGGCGAAGGCGGCCTATGAGGTGGCGACGCTGGAGATCGCGATCCTCAACCTGGTCATGACCAACATCCGTACCGCGATCGGCTCGATGGACCTCGACGAGTCGCTCTCCAAGCGCGACGAGATCAATACGAAGGTGCTGCTCGCGGTCGACCAGGCCACCCATCCGTGGGGCATCAAGGTCAACCGCATCGAGCTCAAGGACATCCAGCCGCCACGCGACCTCGTCGACTCGATGGCGCGTCAGATGAAGGCCGAGCGCGAGAAGCGTGCCAACGTGCTCGAGGCCGAGGGCTTCCGGCAGGCGGCGATCCTCAAGGCCGAAGGCGAGAAGCAGTCGACCATCCTCGAGGCCGAAGGCCGTCGCGAAGCCGCATTCCGCGAAGCCGAGGCGCGCGAGCGCATGGCCGAGGCCGAGGCGCGCGCCACGCAGCTGGTGTCGGACGCCATCTCGCAGGGCAACGTGCAGGCGATCAACTACTTCGTCGCGCAGAAGTACATCGAGGCGTTCAAGTCGCTGGCCGAGGCGCCCAACCAGAAGTTCGTGCTCATGCCGATGGAGTCCAGCGGCATCATCGGCTCGATCGCTGGGATCGCGGACCTCGCGAAGGAAGCGCTCGACCGTCCGGCGACGCCGCGTCCGCCGGCGCTGCCGCGCTGAGCCCGCCGCGATGCGCTGGGAATTCGCCACCACCGTCTGGGCCCTGGTCGCGCTCGGCCTGATCGCTGCCGAGGTGCTCGCCCCGGGCGCTTTCATGCTCTGGCTCGGCATCGCCGCAGGCGTGACCTGCGCGATCGTGTTTGTGTTCCCTGGCCTGCCGCTGGTCGTGCAGATGCTCGCCTTCGCCGCGCTCAGCATCGTCTCCGTCCTTGCCTACCGCCGGTTCTTCCGCGGCCCCGGTCGCGAGAGCGACCAGCCGTCGCTCAACCGTCGCGCGCAGCAGCTGGTGGGTCGCGTCGAGCCGCTCGTCTCGCCGATCGTCGATGGACGCGGCCGCGTGCAGATCGCCGATGCGCTGTGGGACGTCGAAGGCCCCGACCTGCCCGCCGGCGAGCGCGTGCGGGTCGTCGGCGTACGGGGCATGGTGCTCGAGGTCCGTCCGCAGGAGTAGAGGCTCGGGGCCGCGAACTCGGGCGGCTGACGTCGGGCCATCCGAGCGCGCAAGACGATCGCCGCGCGCGCAGTGAGGCGCAGCGGACGGCAGCGGGTGCACCGTGCCGCGGCGCGCCGCGGCACGATCCGCGATAATCGTCGGCCCGCCCCCGCCGCGATGCCGCCATGACGAACAAGACCGTCCTCAACGAGACCCACCGCGCCCACGGCGCCAAGATGGTCGACTTCGGTGGCTGGGACATGCCCATCCACTACGGCTCGCAGATCGACGAGCACCACCAGGTGCGCCGCGACGCCGGCATGTTCGACGTCTCCCACATGACCGTCGTGGACCTGCGCGGCGAGCGCGTGCGCGACTTCCTCCGCCTGCTGGTTGCCAACTCGGTCGACAAGCTCAAGAAGCGCGGCAAGGCGCTGTACACCTGCATGCTCAACGAGCGCGGCGGGGTCATCGACGACCTGATCGTCTATTACATGGATGAGTCGTTCTTCCGCTTGGTGGTCAATGCCGCGACCCGCGAGAAGGACCTCGCCTGGATCCGCGGCCAGGCGATCGCCTTCGACGTGGGCGTCACCGAGCGCGACGACTACGGGATGATCGCGGTGCAGGGCCCCAACGCGCGCGCCAAGGTGATCGGCCTGTTGCGCGAGTCCGACCGCGCGTCGATCGACAAGCTCGGCCGCTTCGCCGCGGGCACCGGCGTCACCGACGACGGCCTCGAGCTGTTCGTCGCGCGCACGGGCTACACCGGTGAGGACGGCTTCGAGGTGCTCGTGCCCGCCGACCAGACGGCACGCGTGTGGGACCGCCTCGTCGAAGCGGGCGTCAAGCCGGCGGGGCTGGGTGCGCGCGACACCCTGCGCCTGGAAGCCGGCATGAACCTCTACGGCCAGGACATGGACGACGACGTCTCGCCTTACGAAGCCGGCCTCGCGTGGACCGTGTCGATGGACGAGGGCCGCGACTTCATCGGTCGCGCCGCGCTGCAGCAGCAGCTCGACGGCGGCGTGCCACGGCAAACGGTCGGCCTCGTCATGGACGAAAAGGGCGTGCTGCGCCACGGACAGAAGGTGCTGACGTCGGCGGGCGAGGGCGAGATCCTCTCCGGCACGTTCTCGCCGACCATCGGCAAGGCCATCGCGCTGGCGCGCGTGCCGGCGGGCGAGCTGGCCGACGTGCGCGTCGACATCCGCGGGCGCGAAGTGCCGGTGCGCGTGGTGAAGTATCCGTTCGTCCGCGAAGGCGCGAGCCTCGTCGCCTGACGCCCGCGTGCGGACGAGCGGCTGTCGCGTCCGCACCGCTTGGCTAAACTAGTCCCGCATCGAATCCGCGTTTCCGATTTCCACGCCAACCCCCCACTGCGCACCGGAGCCCCCATGAGCGAGATCCCTGGCGACCTGAAGTTCCTCAAGACCCACGAATGGGCCCGTGTCGAAGGCGACGGCAAGGTCACCGTCGGCATCTCCGACCATGCGCAGGGCCTGCTCGGCGATCTCGTGTATGTCGAGCTGCCGAACGTGGGCGACCGCGTGGAAGCCGGCAATGCATGCGCGGTGGTCGAGTCGGTCAAGGCCGCATCGGACGTCTACGCGCCGGTCACCGGCAAGGTCGTGGCGGTCAACGCCGCGCTGTCGGACAAGCCCGAGACGATCAACGAGGACGCCTACGGCGAAGGCTGGCTGTACCAGCTGGAGATCGAGGACGCCGAGCAGCTCAACGATCTGCTCGAGCCGGACGATTACGCCGAGCAGCTCGACGACGACCACTGATCGACGAGTTCGCGTTGCACCTCCGGAAGGCCGCGGAAGTCCGCGGCCTTCTTCGTTTTCCCACGGCGCGGCGCGCCGTCCGCGCGATGCGGATGCGGGCCGGTGCGCACCGCGCCGACGCATCGATGGCTGCCGCCGAGAGACGCGCGACGTCGCCGAACGCGACATTCCGCAGTCCACGAGCTCGCGCAATTTCGCGCAAATCGGCTTGTGCGACGCGCAAGCCGGGATGTTTCTTCGCATCCCGCACACGCGGCGGAGCCGGCGCGTTTCGCTCCCGTTGAGGTAGTGCGGCGCGCGCGGTGCAGACACGTGCGTCGAGGTGTGGCATGCGGCGTCGTTGAAAAAAACACTGCAAAACACGATGTCTTTTTTTGATGCGGCACGCGCGGGGCGTGCGCGGCTCGAGCGTGGCGGCGGCGACCGCGGTCCGATGCGTGCCCCCATGCGGCCGACGCGGTGTGCCGTCGGCCGAAAAAAAATCGCCCGGGTTGTTGACATCAAAAAAAACGGTGATTAGGTTTCGCTGCAGCAGCAAAACCTGCGAAAGCGAGTGGCACATAAAGACGCGACAACGCGCACCACAAAACGGATCTCCGCCCGGACCTCGAAACCGGTGGACGCAGGATTCGTTTCCCTCGCGAAAACGCCCGATGCATTCCGACGCAGCCCGACCCGCCGCTGGCGGGCCGGGCTTTTTCGTATCCGCGCCGGGCGTGTACACCAGACAGGTGCTGTCGATTTCGGCGGGCGTTCAAGCGCACCGCCGCTGCTTCCGTCGCATCGGTTCCAGGATGCGGCGGTCAGTCGCCGGGCTGTTCCTGCGACGTCGTCTTAACTGGGCAACACCCCGATAGACCACTCAACGAGGAGCCACCCCATGGCCACGAAGAAAGCCACCAAGAAGTCCACCGCGAAGAAGGCGACCAAGAAGGCTGCCGCCAAGAAGGGCGGCGCGCGCAAGGCCGCCGCCAAGAAGACCACCGCGAAGAAGGCCACCAAGAAGGCTGCGTCGAAGAAGACCACCGCCCGCAAGTCGGCGGCCAAGAAGTCGACGGCCCGCAAGGCCACCGCCAAGAAGTCGACCGCCCGCAAGTCGGCGGCGAAGAAGGGCGGCGCCCGCAAGGCCACCGCTAAGAAGTCGACGGCCCGCAAGTCGGCCGCCAAGAAGGGCGGCGCCCGCAAGGCGACTGCGAAGAAGTCGACGGCCCGCAAGTCGGCCGCCAAGAAGGGCGGCGCCCGCAAGGCGACCGCGAAGAAGTCGACGGCCCGCAAGGCCACCGCCAAGAAGTCGACCGCTCGCAAGTCGGCCGCCAAGAAGGGCGGCGCCCGCAAGACCGCGGCCAAGAAGGCGGGCGGCGCCCGCAAGTCGACCACCCGTCGACGCGGCTCCGCTGACGCGGCTCCGACCGCGATGCCGGCCACCCCGGCGCCGATGATCTAAGAAAAACAACACCCGGTTACCGCGACACACGACTCTCTCCCGCAGCCCAGGCGGGGGAGAGTTTTTTTTCGCCGGGGCACCGCCCGATGTGCGTCGGGACAAGGCGCTCGGCAATGGATCACGCGGAGGCCGCGCGGCCCTGAAGAGCGTCCAGCGACGGCGGTGAACGGCCGAGGATCCGCAAGTGAGCACCGCCGCGTGCCCGTTCCCGGCAACACGCGGATCGGGTCCGACGCTGCCGTCGCGCGACACAAGCGGCGGCGCGGCGCGCCGATGGATTCCAAGCCAACTGCGGAACGCCACCTGCGTCGTGGCGGCTGGACCGGCCGCGTCCATATCGGGGCGACACATAAAAAAACGGCCGGCAGTGCCGGCCGTGACCCTCGTAATCGATGTCCGCCTCAGCGCGGCGCGGCAGTCGCCTTGTTGCCGCTCGAGCCCGGCGCGTCGTCGTCGGACTGCACGAACTGCGACGGCGACTCGAAGTCTTCCTTCATCCAGCGGCTGCCCGGGATGCCGAGCGCGCGGTCGAGGATGGTCGGCAGCAGCGCCGACGGCATGGAGCTCTCGCTGTTCCACATCATGGCGACGCCGAAGTCGCGGTCCGGCAGCATCGCCACGACGCCGCGGTAGCCCTGCACGGCGCCGCCGTGGAAGACGAGCGTGTTGCCCGCGTAGTTGTAGACGCGCCAGCCGATCGCGTAGCCGGCCGAGCTCAGCCGCTCGCGACGCCAGGCCGAAGCACGGAGTTCGCTCGGCGTGTCGACGCGCGGCGTGTGCAGCGTCGCCAGCAGCGAGGACGGCAGCACGTCCGGACGGTAGCCGGTATGCGCGAGCAGCCACTGCGCCATGTCCGTGGCGCTGGCATTGACGCCCGCCGCCGGCAGCACCTGGTAGTACGTCGACTTGGGCATCACCGACACCCAGCCGCCGCGGCCGTGCACGTGCGGACGCGCCCAGCGTGCGCTCGACTGCAGGCCTTCGAGGCCGACGCTCGCATCGTTCATGCCGAGCGGCTTGAAGATCCGGCGCTGCACTTCCTGCGCGTAGAAATTGCCGGTGGCGGCGAAGACGACGTCGCTGATCAGGCTGAAGGCAACGTTCTGGTAGCCGTAGCAGGCGCCCGGCTGGCAGGCGAGCGGCACGTTCGCGAGGCGGTGGGTCAGGGTGGAGTAGGGGACGTAGGCTTCGAGGTCGCGATCGAGCGAGTTGCGCGGCAGGCCGACGCTCTGGCTCACCACGTTGGCGACCGTGACCGCCTGCGTGGCGCTCGGATCGCTGAGCTGGAAATCCGGGAGGTACTGCGTGACCTTCGTGTCCCAGCGCAGCGAACCGTCGTTGACCAGCAGGCCGGTCAGCGTGCCGGCGAAGGCCTTCGACAGCGACGCGAGACGGAAGACCGTATGCGCATCGACGGGCTCGGCCGCCGAGAAGTCGGTGACGCCGTAGCCGCGCACGCTGACGACCTGCCCCTTGTGCACGATCGCCATCGCGAGGCCGGGGATCTTGCGGTCCGCGACCAGCGACTGCGCGAGCGATTCCATCTGCGCGACGTTGAAGTCGGCGGCGATCGGCATCGGCGAACGCACGACGCGCTGCACCGGCTGCGCGGCCGGCGTCCAGTGCGGAGCAGGCGTCTGCGCACCGGCGCCCGTGCCGAGTGCCATCGGCAGCAGGAATGCCAGCGCACCGACATGCCAGGTGCGGCGGACACGGAGAGCATTCGTCATGGGTGCGGATTCCACAGGGCCTTCACGAATCGATCATAGCGCCGTGCACGGGACATGCCACCCGAAACACGTTCAGTTATGTAGGGAAAACCGTGAAATCGTGATGGCGCACCGGCCGCTTCACGGATCCGTATAACGCCGGGTCAGTCTCGCGCCATCCTCGCGCGGCCCCGTGTTCGATTACGGTCAGCGAAACGTAAAAATAACGTTCAGGCCACCGCGGCGATGGCCTGCGACGCGCGCTCCGCGATCATGATCGTCGGCGCGTTCGTATTGCCGCCGATGACCCGCGGCATGACCGACGCGTCGACCACGCGCAGTCCGTCGACGCCGTGCACGCGCAGCGCCGGGTCGACCACGCTCGCGTCGTCGATTCCCATGCGGCAGGTGCCGACCGGGTGGTAGACGGACTCGGCCTTGCGGCGGATGAAGTCCATGAGCGCGGCATCGTCGAGGTCGTCCCGCTCGGGCAGGACGGGGCCACCGCGCACGGCGTCGAACGCCGGCTGGTGCAGCAGCTCGCGCGACAGCCGCGCGCATTCGAGCAGGCCGCGTGCGTCGAAGCCCTCGGGGTCCGACAGGTAGCCCGCGTGGATCCGCGGCGCGTGCGCGGCGTCGCTGCTGGCGAGTTCGATGCGACCGCGGCTGCGCGGCCGCAGCAGGCAGGAGTGGATGGTGTAGCCGTCGCCGGGAAGGCGATGCCGGCCGTGGTCGTCGAGCTGCGCCGGGACGAAATGCATCTGGATGTCGGGGCGGTCGTCGGGCGCCAGGGTCGAGCGCACGAAGGCACCGGCCTCGGCGATGTTCGACGTGCCCGCGCCGCGCCGCCCGCGCAGGAAGTAGTCGAAGGCGATGCGAACGTCGCTCGCGCGGTCGTACGTGATGCGCTGCGTGCTGGCGTGGAGCGTGCAGACGTCGAGGTGGTCCTGCAGGTTCGCGCCCACGCCCGGCGCGTCGTGCACGACGTCGATGCCGTGCCTGCGGAGCGCATCGGCCCGGCCGATGCCGGACAGCATCAGCAGCTGCGGGGAATTGATCGCACCCCCACAGAGCAGCACCTCGCGCTGCGCCTGCACGCGCACGACATGGCGACCGACCGCGTATTCGATGCCCGCCGCACGGCGTCCGTCGAAGAGCACGCGCGTGGCGAGCACGCCGCAGCGCACCTCGAGATTCGGCCGATGCAGCGCCGGACGCAGGTAGGCGACCGCGCTGGAGCAGCGTGCGCCGTCCTTCTGCGTCACCTGGTAGAGCCCGAAGCCGGCCTGCGTCGTGCCGTTGAAGTCGTCGTTGCGGGCGAAGCCCAGCTGCTGGCCGGCTTCGATGAAGGCATTCGAAAGCGGATTGACGTGGCGCAGGTCGGCGACGTGCAGGGGGCCGTCGCCGCCGTGCAACGGGCCCGCGCCGCGCGTGTTGGCTTCGCTGCGCAGGAAGGCGGGCAGTACGTCGCGCCACGACCAGCCGGGCGCGCCGAGGCGCTCCCATTCGTCGTAGTCGGTGGGGTTGCCGCGCACGTAGCACATCGCATTGATCGAGCTCGACCCGCCGAGCACGCGGCCGCGCGGCCACCACAGTCGCCGGCCGTGCAGTGCCGGCTCGGGCTCGGTGCTGTAGTCCCAGTTGAGGCGGCGTACGTGGACCAGCTTTGCGATGCCGGCGGGCATGTGAATGAAGGGATGGCGGTCGCGCGGGCCCGCTTCGAGCAGCAGCACCCGCACCGACGGGTCGGCGCTGAGCCGATGGGCGAGCACGCAGCCGGCGGAACCGGCACCCACGATCACATAGTCGTACATGGAGTCCCCCGATGCGGCGCGGCCTCCCGCCGCCATCCGGGCCGAGCATACCCGCCGTCGGGGTGGCGGCCGCCGGGGCGGCGGAGTACGGTGCGCATCCCCAAGGCGATGCGCGACCGATGAGCCCGGACCCCCGCACGGCCCCCGACGGCGACGCCCGCGTGCAGCGCGGCGAATGGCCGGCACTGCTGCTCTCCCTCGCCTACTTCTTCTGCGTGCTGACCGCCTACTACGTGGTGCGGCCCGTGCGCGAACAGCTCTCCGCGGCGGTGGGCTCGACGCAGCTGCCCTGGTTCTACGCCGCGACGTTCGTCGTGACGCTGGCACTCACGCCGCTGTTCGCCGCGCTGGTCTCGCGCTGGCCGCGCCGGATCATGGTGCCGGTGGTCTACGGCGTCTTCGTCGCCTGCCTGCTCGCCTTCGTGCCGTTCTTCGCGCGCCCGGACCTGCTCGGCCCGCGCGTGCTGGGCATCGTCTTCTTCGTCTGGGTAAGCGTCTTCAACCTGTTCGTGGTGTCGGTGTTCTGGATCTTCATGTCCGACATCTGGCAGCCGGCGCAGGCGCGTCGACTGTTCCCGATCATCGCGGTCGCCGGCACCCTCGGTTCGCTGGCCGGCCCCGCGATCACGCGCTCGCTCGTCGGCTTGGTCGGCGTCGCGCCGCTGCTCGTGGTCTCCGCGTCGCTGCTCGGCATCGCGACGCTGCTCTCGGTCATCGTCGGACGCTGGGCGCGCGACCATCGCCGGCAGGGCCTCGACGACGCGCCACTCGGCGGCGGCATGCTGGACGGGCTCAAGCAGGTGCTGACGAGCCCGTTCACCCGCGCGATGGCCGTGCTGCTGATCCTGTCCGACGGCATCGGCGGCGTGAACTACGCACTGCTCGCCGACTACTCCGGCCAGACGTTCGCCACCGAGGCGGCGCGCACGCGCTTCGCGGCGAACGTCGACCTCACCACCAATGCGTTCATCATCCTGCTGCAGGCCGGCGTCACCTGGTGGCTGATGCCGCTGCTCGGTGCGGGCAGGGTGCTCATCATCTGGGCGACGGTCAACGTGGCGGTGTTGTCGCTCGTGGTGTTCTCGCCCGATCCGCACGCACCCTTGCTGGCGGCGATGCCCGCCGTCGCGGTCGCGGCGATCGTGAGCCGCGCACTCGCCTACGGCCTGGCCGAGCCGGCGCGGCATGCGCTGTTCACGCAGGTCGCGCGCAATGAGCGCTACAAGGGCCAGAACGCGGTCGACACCGCGGTGTGGCGCTTCGGTGACCTGATGGTGGCCCTGACGATGAATGCGATGCGCTCGGTCGGCGCGAGCGTCGGTGCGATCGCCGGCCTCGGCGTCGCCGCCGCCGCGACCGCCGCGGGCATCGGCTGGCGCCTGTCGCGGGCGCCGCGCGACCGGACGGATCCGCCCGCCGCATGACGCGGTTGCCGCGTCCGTGGCGGCGCTGGGTCGGGCGGCTCGCGCTGGCCTGGATCGCCGCCGCATTCGTGCTGCTGGGCTACGGCGTGTTCGTCGAGCCGACGCGACTGGTCGAACGCGACCACGTCCTGTCCCCGGCGCGTTGGCCCGCGCGCTGCGACGGGCTGCGGCTCGACCACGTCTCGGACATCCACACCGGCTCGCCGAACAACGGCCTTCGCAACCTAGATCGCGTCGTGGCCCGGCTGGCGGCGAGCGATTCCGACGCCGTGGTGATGACCGGCGACTACGTGATCCTCAGCGTCTTCGGCGGGACCTACATCCCCGCCTCGACCAGTGCGCCGCACCTGCGCCCGCTCACGGCGCGCAAGCCGGTCTACGCGGTGCTCGGCAACCACGACTGGTGGAAGGACGGGCACGCGATCCGTCGCGCCCTGGAAGCGCAGGGCGTCGTCGTGCTGGAGGACGAGGCACGCGAAGTGACCCTGCGTGGCTGCACGCTCTGGATGGTGGGCGTGGGCGACCTGTGGACGGCGCCGCACGACGTCGGCAAGGCCTTCCGCGCCATCGACGACGACGCCCCGGCGATCGTGCTGACCCACAATCCGGCGCTGTGGCCGCGCATCCCGTCGCGCGCCTCGCTGGTGCTCGCCGGCCACACGCACGGCGGCCAGATCTCGCTTCCGGGCGCCGGCCAGCCCGCGCAATGGGGCAAGCCGGAGAACCGCTACATCCGCGGCGCCTACGTCGAAGGGGATCGAACACTCTTCGTCACGCCGGGCATCGGCACCAGCATCCTGCCGCTGCGCATCGGCGTGCCGCCCGAGATCTCGCGGCTGGTGCTTCGCGCGCCGCCTTTAATCAGCGGGGAGGTCGGCGCGAGATCCACATCGACACCGTCGCGCGGAACACCGCCACGCCCGACGGGTCGGTGACCGTCACCTCGACGGGAACGCCGCGCGGCTCGACGAGGTCCTCGCCAGGCAAGCCGACCATCGCGGTCGCGGTCATGCGACCGGTCGCCTTGTGCAGGTACTCGACCTGCATGCCCTTGGGAATCCAGCGCAGCGCGCGCGACAGCCCGGCCTCCACGGCCAGCCCCGCCGCGAGCTCCGCCGCGTTGCACAGCGCGATCGCGTGCACGGTGCCGAGGTGGTTGGTGACCGCGCGACGATGGCGGAACGACACGACACGACACAGCGCCCCGGATCCAGCGCATCGATGCGCGGGGCGATGCTCGCGAAATAGGGCGCACGTGCGCAGACGACGCGGGCGAACAGCCAGCGGCCGGCCGGCCAGCGCGCGAAACGGCGGTGCAGTGCGACGAGGTCCATGCGCGGTCCCGAAACGAGGACGGCGGGCCGTAGCCCGCCGTCGTGGTGGAACGTCGACGCCGATCAGGCCGCGGCGCGCGGCGCGTCCGCATCGGCGACGAGCGCGGCGTAACCCGCCGAGCGCAGCTCGCCCGCCTCGAAGTCGTCGACGCTGATCGTGTCGATCGTCATCTCGCGCAGGGCCTCGAGCTGGCGGCGCTCGTCCGCGGTGATCCAGCCGCGCGTGACCGCGAGTTCGAGCTGCGAGGCGAAGTCGTGCGCCTCCATCTCGTGGCCCTTCAGCGCCTTCTGGAACTTGCGCTCGATCGGCTCGGCGGCGACGAAGGCCGGGAGGTAGCTGTCGATGCGGCCGGCCGGATGGTGCGGGCCCGGCGTCAGGAAGGCGCCGCGGCCGAGGCGGTCGCGCGCTTCGCCGGGCGACATGAGGATCTGCACGACCTTGCGGCTCAGGCGGTCGCTCGGCGCCACGGCGCGACGGCCGAGCGGGAACACGAGCAGCCACAGCAGCCAGCCGACCGGACGCACCGGGAAGTTGCGCAGCGCGGCCGACAGGGCGAGCTCGAGCTTGTGCATCGAGTTGTGGAACGCCCAGGCCAGCAGCGGCTGGTCGGCGGCCGGCGCGCCCTGGTCGTGGTAGCGCTTGAGCATCGCGCTGGAGATGTAGAGCTGGCTCAGCACGTCGCCCAGGCGGCCCGACAGCGACTCCTTGAACTTGAGCTTGCCGCCGAGCAGCAGCATCGAGGTGTCGGCCATGAGCGCGAGCACCGAGGAGTAGCGGTTGAGCTTGCGGAAATAGCGCTTCGTGTAGTCGTCGCCGGGCGCCGCGCCGATCGTCGCGCCGGTGATGCCGTACCACAGCGACCGCACGGCGTTGGAGATCGCGAAGCCGACGTGGCCGAACAGCGCCGAGTCGAAGTCGCGCAGGCCCTGCGCGCGATCCGAATTGTTCGCGGCCTTCATTTCCTTGAGGACCCACGGATGGCAGAGGATCGCGCCCTGGCCGAAGATCATCAGCGAGCGCGTCATGATGTTCGCGCCCTCGACGGTGATGCCGATCGGCGAGGCTTGCCAGGCGCGGCCGAGGTAGTTCTTCGGGCCGAGGATGATGCCCTTGCCGCCGTGGATGTCCATGGCGTCCTTGACGAGCTCGCGGCCCATCTCGGTGCAGTGGTACTTGGCGATCGTCGACGGCACCGCCGGCAGCTCGCCGCGCGCGACCGCCGCGGCCGAGGCCTCGGCCAGCGCGGTGATCGTGTAGGCATTGCCGCCGATGCGCGCCAGCGCTTCCTCGACGCCCTCGAAGCGGCCGATGGACAGGCCGAACTGCTTGCGGATGCGCGCATAGGCGCCGGTCACGCGCGCACCGATGCGCGAGCCGCCGGAAGCGGTGGAGGGCAGGGTGATCGAGCGGCCGATCGACAGGCACTCGACCAGCATCTGCCAGCCCTTGCCGGCATAGGCTTCGCCGCCGATGAGCTGGCTGAGCGGGATGAAGACATCCTTGCCGCGGATCGGGCCGTTCTGGAACGGCGAGTTGAGCGGCATCGCACGACGTCCGATCTCCACGCCGGCGGTGTCGCGCGGCAGCAGGCCCAGGGTGATGCCGATGTCCTCCTTGTCGCCGAGGATGTGGTCCGGGTCGTACATGCGGAAGGCGAGGCCGATCAGCGTCGCAACCGGCGCGAGCGTGATGTAGCGCTTGTCGAAGGTCAGGCGGACGCCGACGACGCGCGCGCCGTTCCAGTCACCCATGCAGACGATGCCGTAGTCCGGGATCGACGTCGCGTCCGAACCCGCCCACGGGCCGGTGAGGCCGAAGCAGGGCACTTCGCGTCCGTCCGCGAGGCGCGGCAGGTAGTAGTCCTTCTGCTCGGTGGTGCCGTAGTGCATCAGCAGTTCGGCGGGGCCGAGGGAATTCGGCACGCCCACCGTCGAGCTCACCACCGACGAGATCGACGCGAGCTTCTCGATCACCTTGTGGTTGCCGAGCGCGGTGAAGCCGAGGCCGCCGTATTCCTTCGGCACGATCATGCCGAAGAACTTGTTGCGCTTGATGTAGTCCCAGATCTCGGGCTGCAGGTCCGCATGCACGTGCGTGATCGACCAGTCGTCGACCATCCGGCACAGCTCCTCGACCGGTCCGTCGAGGAAGGCCTGCTCGTCCTCGCTGAGCGTCGGCTTGGGCTGGTTCATCAGCACGTTCCACTCCGGCTTGCCGGAGAACAGCTGGCCCTCCCAGCCCACCGTGCCGGCTTCCAGCGCGACGCGCTCGGTCTCCGACAGCGGCGGCAGGATCTTCTTGTAGAAACCGAACAGCGGCTTCGTGACCAGCGACTGCCGCAGCGCGGGCACCAGCAGCGGCACCGCGACGATCGCCAGGAGGATCGCGGCGACGGCGGTGGCGGTCGGGCTCGCACCGAGCAGCCAGCAGGCGACGAGGCCGACGGCCGACAGCGCGACCCACGGCGCCAGGCGCATGCGGTGGTAGGCGGCCACGCCGCCGAGGATCAGCAGGACGAGGAACGGTGCGGCGATGCTCATGGAGCGCTCCGGCGGGCGGTGGCCCGCGAGGTGGTCGGTGGCGAGGACGACGGGAGGTCCGCGGAATCAAACGCCCGCATGAAACACCCGACATACGGGCGAGTATGGTGAGCCCGGCGACCCGCTGTCAACGCCCCCGCAAGCGGCCGGAGGGCCCGCCTGCTGAACGCATACTGTCCCGGTCGGACCCGTACGGATACACTGGCTCCATGACCACCGACTCGCCCGCCAAGTCCGATCGCACGGGGCGCCTGAGCGCCGACGACTGGGCGCAGGCCGCGCTCGACCTCATCGCCGAGCAGGGCGTCGCCGCCGTCGCGGTCGAACCGCTCGCGCGCCGGCTGGGCGTCACCAAGGGCAGCTTCTACTGGCACTTCCCGTCGCGCGAGTCGCTGCTCGTCGCCGCGCTCGAGCGGTGGGAGAAGACGGAGCAGGAGGCGATCTTCGGCCAGCTCGAGCAGATCGCCGATCCGCGCCAGCGCCTGCGCCAGCTGTTCGACGTGGTCGCGCACGAAGTCACGTCCCACATCATCTATTCGGCGCTGCTCAAGGCGCTGGACCATCCGATCGTCGCGCCGGTCATCGGCCGCGTCTCGCAGCGCCGCCTCGAATGGCTGGCCGCATCGTTCCGCCAGGCCGGCCTCGAGCCGCATGCCGCGCTCAACCGCGCGCGCCTGGCCTATGCCGCGTACGTGGGTTTCCTGCAGCTCAACCTCCAGCTCAACCAGACGCGCCTTCCGCGCGATGAGTTCGAAGCGTTCGTCGAGCACATGATGGCGACGCTGATTCCCTGAGGATCGGCCGCTTACCGTTTTCTTTCTGCCGCACTGGAGGTTCCCGCATGAATGCCCTCGTACAGGACGTCGCCCCGCCCACGGTCACCGGGGGCAGCGGAACGGGAACCTCCCTCCAGGGCCTCGCGCAATGGGTGTCCGACGTCGCGGCGCTCACGCAGCCCGCCGCGATCCACTGGTGCGACGGCAGTGATGCGGAATACGCCGCGCTGGTCGCGCAGATGGAGGCCGACGGCACGCTCATCCGGCTCAACGAGCAGACGAATCCGGGCAGCTGGCTGCACCGCTCGCATCCCGAGGACGTCGCGCGCGTCGAGCACCTCACCTTCGTCTGCACGTCGCAGCAGGACGACGCGGGCCCCAACAACCACTGGATGTCGCCGGCCGACGGCCATGCGCAGATGGACGGCCTGTTCGCCGGCTGCATGCGCGGGCGGACCCTGTACGTCATCCCGTACTGCATGGGGCCGATCGATTCGCCGATCGCGCGTTGCGGCGTGGAGATCACCGACAGCCCGTACGTCGTGGCCAACATGCGGATGATGACGCGCATGGGCGCGCCCGCACTGGCGCGCATCGAGTGCGAGGGCACCTTCGTCCGCGGCCTGCATTCGACGGGCGAGCTCGATCCGAACCGCCGCTTCATCATGCATTTCCCCGAGGAGCTGACGATCAAGTCGTACGGCTCGGGCTACGGCGGCAACGCGCTGCTCGGCAAGAAGTGCCATGCGCTGCGCATCGCCTCGCACCAGGCGCGGCAGGAAGGCTGGCTCGCCGAGCACATGCTGATCCTCGGCATCGAGAACCCGCAGGGCGAGACGCATTACATCGCCGCCGCATTCCCGTCGGCCTGCGGCAAGACCAACCTCGCGATGCTCATCCCGCCGGAGGGCTACCGCGAGAAGGGCTGGAAGGTCTGGACCATCGGTGACGACATCTGCTGGATGCGCCCGGGCCCCGATGGCCGCCTGTACGCGATCAATCCGGAAGCCGGCTTCTTCGGCGTCGCTCCCGGTACGTCCGCCAAGTCCAACCCGAACGCGCTCGAGACGATCCGCCGCAACACCATTTTCACGAACGTCGGCCTCACCGCCGATGGCCAGCCGTGGTGGGAGGGTCTCGACGAAGGCATGCCCGCCTTTGACTGGCGCGGAAATGACTACGATTGCAATCGCGGTCCCGCCGCGCATCCCAATGCGCGCTTCACGGTGTCGGCGAAGCAGTGCCCGAGCTACAGCGCCCATGCGGAGGATCCGACCGGCGTGCCGATTTCCGCGATCGTCTTCGGCGGCCGTCGTGCGTCGCTGGTGCCGCTGGTGTTCGAAGCGCGCGACTGGACGCACGGCGTGCTCGTCGGTGCCGCGATGGGCTCGGAAACCACGGCCGCCGCGACCGGCGCGGTCGGCGTGATGCGCCGCGACCCGATGGCGATGAAACCCTTCTGCGGCTACAACTTCGCCGACTACTTCGCGCATTGGCTCTCGTTCGACGACGGCGCGAACAAGCTGCCGAAGGTCTTCCACGTCAACTGGTTCCGCAAGGGCGACGACGGCGAGTTCCTCTGGCCGGGCTTCGGCGACAACCTGCGCGTTCTCGAGTGGATGATCGGTCGCGTGGACGGCCGCGCGAACGCGGTGGAAACGCCGATCGGCGCGCTGCCGGGGGAGGGCGACCTCGACCTCGAAGGCGTCACGCTGTCCGACGAAGCGCGCGAAAAGCTGTTCGGCTTCGACCGCGAGGGCTGGCGTGCGGAAGTCGACAGCATCGGCGGCTACCTGCGCGAATACGGCCCGCGCATGCCGCAGGCGCTGCATGACGAACAGGCCCGGATCGCCGCTATGCTGGAGCGATGACCGACCAAGACTTTCCCCGCCCCGTTCGATCCTTCGAGGTGGACGGGCGGGCGATCCACGTGTTCGACGGGCTGCTGCCCAATGCCGGGGCCTACGAGCAGGGCCTCGGCCGCGCCGCGTTCACCCGCACCGAAGTGGCGCGCCCCGATACCGCGGGCTATCGCCACTGGGTGACCGAGACGCGCCTCGAAGCGCTGCGTCAACAGCCGATCTACGGGCTCACGCTCCAGGCCGTCGAGTGCGTCCGTCCCGGCGAGGGGTACGAGGCCTATCGCGCCTACACCAACGTCGCCACGTATGGGGACATGCTGTTCACCCATGTCGACTGCCTGCCGGAGCGTCGCGACCTCACCGCGCTCTGGTACATCTGCGAGCAGTGGGACATCGAATGGGGCGGGGAGACCGTCTTCTTCGACGCCAACGACGAGATCGCCGCGTCGGTCCGTCCGGCACCCGGGCGCCTCGTGGTGTTCGACGGCGCCATCAAGCACGTCGGCCGGCCGCCGAGCCGGATCTGCTACTACCCGCGCTATACCTTCGCGCTCAAGCTGACCCCGGCGAGCCGCGCGGGATGACCGCACCGCGCCTCGACGACGCGCGCGAGTTCCCCGTCGACCTGCACGTGCCGGACCGGCGCTTCGGCTTCCTGACGATCGACGACGGCGTGGTCGAGCGTTCGACGTTCCTCGACACGCGTATCGACGCACCGCTGGACCATGCGCGCGCCGTCGACGTCGACGCGCTGCCGGCGCTCCCCGTGCCCGAACGACTGGGCTGGCTCTTCCACACGTCGTTCTGCGGGTCGACGCTGCTGGCGCGTGCGCTCCACGGTGGTTCGCGCACCGTGCTGCGCGAGCCCCTCGTGCTGCGCCGGCTCGGTGATGCGCGGCGCTCGGGTTGGCCGGTGGACGGCCTGCTCGTGCCTGCGGTCCGGCTGCTGGGACGCCCCTGGTCGCCCGGCGGCTTCGTGCTGGTCAAGCCCACCCATGCCGCATTGAACGTCGGGCGCGAGCTGCTCGACGCCGCGCCCGCGTCGCGGGGGATCGTGCTGACCTCCACGTTCGACGATTTCCTCGTGTCCAACCTGAAGAAGACCGCGGAGACGCAAGCCAAGGTACCGGAGCTCGCCGAGCGCGCCCTCAACGCCTCGCCGTTCGGTACGCGCCTGCCGCCTGCCGCACTGGCGCCGCCGGACCTGCTCGCGGCGGTCGCCCTGCAGTGGGCGGCGCAGCGCGAGGTCTGCGCGGTGCTGCTCTCCCATGCGGGCGGACGCCTGCGCACGCTCGCGGCCGAGCGCCTCTACCACGCGCCGGTCGACAGCGCGCTCGCCACGGCACGCTGGCTCGGCTGCGATGAAGACGCCGGCGCGCTCCGTACGTCGGCGAGGGCGGCGGCGTCCCGCAATGCCAAGGCCGTCGACGTGGCGTACGATGCGGCCGCGCGAGCTCGCGACGCGGCCGCCATCGCCGCGCGCCATGCAGCGCAGTTGCGCGCCACGCGCACCTGGTTCGACCGCCACGTCGCGCCTCACATGACGCCTGTCGCCCACGCACTCGAGGAATCCGTGCCGCTGTCGTTCGAAGCGGCCTGATCGTTCGCCCATGACGCATCCCAACGAACTCTGGATGGCCGGCGAGCAGGCGCTCGACCGCAAGAACTTCAAGCGCGCCGAGGCGCTGTACCGGCAGGCGCTCGCGGTGGATCCGCGGCATGCGCCGGCGTTGATCGGCGTTTCGACGGTCATGACGGAATTCGGCCGGCACCGCGATGCGCACGAGGCGACGATGGCGGCGTTCCGGTTCAGGCCGCCGTTCGCGCCGGTCCTGTTCGGTCTGGCGCAGCGCCTGCGCTTCTTCCACGAGTTCGAAGCGCTCGTGCAGACGCTGGGCACCTCGAGCTTCGGTCGCGAAGCGCCGCCGGACATCATCGCCAAGGCGGCGGTCATCCTGAGCTCCATCGGGGCGCACGATGCGGCGACGGCGCTGGTCGATCAGGGGCTGGCCAAGCGGCCCACGGACGCCGGCTGCCTGCACGTCCGCGGCAACTTCTATTACTTCGGGGGCGATCCCGACCGCGCCGAGGCCTGCTACGAGGCGTCGCTGCGCTCCGATCCGCTGCTCTTCCAGAACTCGATGATGCTGGCGGGCGTGCGTCCGGCAACCCCGGAGCGCAACCACGTCGATCGCTTCCGCGAACAGCTGCGCAAGGCGCGCCCCGGCGGCAACGGCGAGATCTACCTCGGTTTCGCGCTCCACAAGCAGCTCCACGAGCTTCAGCGCTACGAGGAGGCCTGGGACGCGCTGGAGCGCGGCTGCGCGGCGAAGCGTCGGCAGATGCCGTACGACATCGCGCCGGACCGCGCGATGGTCGAAGCGATCGAGACGGTCTGCGACGCGGCCTTCGTCGGCACGGGCAGTGCGGTGGACCAGCCGGCAGTGCCCATCTTCATCGTCGGCATGCACCGGTCGGGCACCACGCTGCTGGAACGGATGCTGTCGGGGCACAGTCGGGTCGGCGATGCAGGCGAGACGGCGTCGTTCCATGCCGAGATGGAACTGGCGCTCGACAAGTCGATGCCCATGGGCCCGGATGCCGCCTTCGTGCGCCGCGCCGCGGAGGCCGACTTCGATGCCGTGGCGACGGGCTATGCGCGCCGCGCCCGATGGATGAGCCGCGGCCGGCCGTACTTCACGGAGAAACTGCCGCAGAACTTCTTCAACGTCGGCCTCATCGCCCGCGCCATGCCGCAGGCGAAGTTCCTGCACCTCGTACGCGATCCGATGGACACGTGCTTCTCGAACCTGCGCCAGCTGTTCTCCGGTGCGGCCGCGTACTCGTACGACCTCGAGCAGCTCGCGGGCTTCTACCTGCTCTATCGACGCACGATGGCGCATTGGCGGCGCGTGATGCCGGGCCGCGTGCTCGACATCGACTACGACGCACTGGTCGCCGACCCGGAATCGATGGCCCGTCGCGTCGCCGCGCATTGCGGCCTCGAATTCGAGCCGGGGATGGTGGACATCGCACGCGCCTCGGGCACCGTCGCCACGCCGAGCGCGGGCACCGCACGCCAGGGCTTCCGCAAGGACCGGGGGCAGGTCTGGCGTCGCTACGAGCAGCATCTCGAACCGCTGCGCATCGCACTGCAGCCGGCGTACGACGAGATCCTGCCGGGCTGATCAGCCGTCCTGCATCGAAAACCAGCAGTTGAACGCGATGGTGATGCGTTCGTCCGTGCCGTGGAAGGGCAGCACTTCGTGCGACACCCACGACGGGAACAGCACGAGCTGGCCCGGCTGCAGGCGCATGCTCCACGTCCCGTGGTGGTACGGCGCCTGCAGGCGCGCGTTGCCGGGATCGAGGAACATGTTGCTGTAGTAGTGCGGGTTGTGGAACCGCAGCACGCCCGATTCCGGATGATCGGGCGACGGCGAACCCGGGTCCACGCAATAGACGCCCGACCACGACGCCATCGGATGCGTGTGGGCGATCACGAAGCCCGGTGAGCGCGTGACGTGGAACCACGTGTGCGAGTGGATGCGGAGCTTGGCCATTTCCGCCGGCCCGTAGCCGTTCATGGCCTGGATCACGCGGCCCAGTTCGGTCCAGCAGAAATCGCGGAGCGTGCGCACGCACGGCTCGGGCCAGGCGAACAGGTTGAACAGGCTCTCGAAGACGCCCGACTGCTGTTTCAGGGAGGGGTTCGGATTCGCGAAGCGCGGGTCCCTCTCGCGTTCCAGTAGCAGCGCTTTGAGCTCGGCATTGAGCGCCACATGATCGCGCAGCCGCGTCTGGCCAAGCGGCACGGCGAACATCGGCGCGATCTCGGCAGTGTCGGGCAACTCGTCGCTCATTCGCCGATGGTGCCAACCGCGCGCAGCCGTCGCAAGCGTAAAAAAAACCACGGCCCCTTTCGGGGCCGTGGCAGGTGTCGCGATGGAGCGCCGGATCAGAACTTCTGGTTGTACGACATGTAGAAGAAGCGGCCCGGGATTTCGTACTGCGGATCGAACGAGTTCGCGAACGTGTTGAACGCCACCGGCGGTTCCTTGTCGAACACGTTGTTCACGCCGACGGTGACCTTGGCGTTCCACGGAGCCTTCCAGTACACCGACAGGTCGTTGTACGTGGTGCCGCCGATCGTGTTCTGCGAGCCCGCCTGGACGATGTTGTTCGCATCGACCGTCGCGTCGTTGCAGAGCGTGCCGAAGCCGTAGTCGTTGTAGTAGAACGGGCAGCTCTCGGTCTGGCGCGAGTAGTAACGCGTGAACCAGGTCGCGCCGAAGTCGCCCTTCTCCCAACGGGTCATCAGGTTGGCACGGATGCGCCAGTTGTTGCTGCGGTCGACATACTGGCTGACGATGCTGCCGTTGTCGCCTTCGTCGATCGAGCCGCTGTTGTCGTCATCCGACTCGTAGAGCGACATGTACGTCGCGTCGAACGAGAAGGACAGCTTGCCCCAGCTCTGCTCCGGCAGACGGTAGTTCGCCGTGAGGTCCCAGCCCTCGACGTTCGTCGCGCCGATGTTCAGGCCGGCCGACAGCAGGTCGTTGATCGGGCCGCCCGCATTGCGCGAGTACAGCGAGCAGTAGGCCTGCAGGCCCTGCTCGATGCAGCGGTTCAGGATTTCCTGGCCGCCGAAGCCGGTGATGACGTTACGCAGCTCGATGCGCCACCAGTCCAGCGAGACGTCGAACGTACCGGGGACGAACTTCGGGCTCCACACGACGCCGAGCGTCTTGGTGGTCGAGGTCTCCGGGCCGAGGTCCGGGTTGCCGCCCGTGCTGATGCGGATCTGCGCATTGCCCTGGTCGTAACCACCGACCGGAACGCCCTGCGCATGGCAGCGGGCCTTCTGCTCGGCCGTCAGCTGGTTGTAGCCACCGCCGAAGGTCGTGGAGCACGGGTCGGCGATCGTCGGGAACGAGTCGGCCACGCCGGAGTACAGCTCGGCGATGGACGGCGCGCGGAAGCCTTCGGCCCAGTTGCCGCGGACCATCAGGTCGTCGATCGGACGCCACTTGAAGCCGAACGCCGAGTTGGTCGTCTGGCCGAAGTTGGAGTAGTCGGACACGCGGCTCGAGATGTCGAATTCGAGCGAACGCGCGAACGGGACGTCCTTGAGCAGCGGGATCGACAGCTCGACGTACGCTTCGTCGACCGAGTAACCGCCGGCGGTCGCCGTACGGGCGTTACCCGTCGTGTTGCCCGACGAGATCAGCGCATCCGGGGAGTCGTAACCGCTCTCGGTACGACGCTCCAAGCCCGCCGCGAAGGCCAGCATGCCACCCGGCAGCTCGGCGATTTCGCCGGTGACGTTGGCGTAGTAGTCCTTCATCTTGTACGACAGCTCGTCGTGCGCGACGAAGGACGAGTAGTTCAGCATGTCCTGCGTGATCGCACCCGGCGCGCCGAGCAGGTTCAGCGGGACGCAGCCGGCGATCACCGAGCCGCCCGGCGCCGTGACGCAGACAGGCTGGCCGTTGCGGATTTCCGACGGGCCCAGCGCGTTCTTGAGCGCGAGCACGTTGAACAGGCCGTAGGTCGTGTCGTTCT
>NZ_BAAGAB020000015.1:0-48907 GCF_047159895.1 Lysobacter xanthus | reverse complement strand
CTGGCCACTGCCCGTGCCGCCCGCGTTCGACCTCTGCCTGGAGCCGAAGGGGGGCGGCGTGGACCTCGCTGTCAGGTGGTATTCGAGTCCCGCGGCGTGCGAGGCCGCGAAGTCCTGCGGCTGGCCGTAACCCGAAAGCGCGGCGAGCACGCCGACGCGATCGCCGAGGCGCGCACGCAGCCGCGTCGCGAGTTCGTGCCCGGTCATGTCGGGCAGGCCGATATCGAGGAAGGCGACGTCCGCGGGCATCTCGACCGCCGCGGCCAGCGCCTCGGCGGCGCGATGGAAGACGCGCACGCGATGGCCGTGCGCTTCCAGCAGGATCTTCATCGTCTCCGCGGCATCAACGTTGTCGTCGACGAGCATCACGTCGAGCGGCCCGCGCTCGCCCTCGCTCGCATGCGTCGCGATCTCGGCCGTCTGCTTCGGCGGCGCGTCCACCACCGGCAGCTGCAGCGAGAACGTCGCGCCCTGCCCGCGCCCGGCGCTTTCGCCGACCACTGTGCCGCCGTGCAGCACCGCAAGGCTGCGCACCAGCGCGAGGCCGATGCCGAGGCCGCCCTGCGAACGGTCGGGTGAACGCTCGGCCTGCGTGAACAGGTCGAAGATCGCCGGCAGCAGCGCCGGGTCGATGCCCTGCCCGTTGTCGTGCACGCGCACGCTCACCGTGCCGTCCGTCACCTGCACGTCGACCTCCAGCTCGCCGCCGTCCGGCGTGTACTTCGCGGCGTTGTTGAGCAGGTTGGAGACGATCTGCACGAGGCGCGTACGATCGCCGCGCACCCACAGCGGACCGGGCGCGAGCCGCGTGCGCAGGGCGTGCCCACGCGCGTCGATGAGCGGGCGCACCTGTTCGATCGCGCTGGACACGACGTCCTTGACGTCGAGCGTCTCCAGTTCCAGCTGCACGAGCCCGCGGGTTACCCGCGAGACATCGAGCAGGTCGTCGACGAGCTCGGTCATGTGGCGCACCTGGCGGCCGATCACCTCGCCGGCCGCGCGCACGCGTTGCGGATCCGACGACAGCATCAGCAGCTGCGACGCGGTGCTGATCGGCGCGAGCGGATTGCGCAGCTCGTGCGCGAGCATCGCGAGGAATTCGTCCTTGCGGCGATCGGTCTCGCGCAGCGCGCGCTCGCTGCGTTCGAGCGCCTCGCGCGCGAGTCGCTGCTCGTGGATGTCGGTGCACGTGCCCATCCAGCGCACGATGCGGCCCTCGTCGTCGCGCACGGGCACGGCGCGCCCGAGCACCCAGCGGTATTCGCCGGAGCGATGGCGCAGGCGGTACTGCATCTCGTAGTCCTCGCCGGTCGCGAGGCTGCGCTCCCAGCGCGCCTGCGTAGCCGGGCGATCGTCGGGATGGAACATCTCCACCCAGCGGTCGGCATAGCTCGCGCCGTCCTCGACCCCTGTGTAGTCGTACCACTGGCGGTTGAAGTAATCGTGGTAGCCATCGGGCCGCGTCGACCACACCATCTGCGGCATCGCGTTGGTGATGGTGCGGAAACGCGCCTCGCTCGCGCGCAGGTCGGCCTCGGCGCGCATGCGGTCGCTGATGTCGGTCTCGGCCACGACCGCGCCGTCGACCGCACCGTCGGCCGAACGGATCGGAGTGGCCTGCAGCAGCAACGTGCGGCGCGGCAGATCGCCGAAGGGCTGCACCTCGACGATGTCGCCGCGGACGACTTCGCCACGCAGCGCGCGCGCGAGCGGCCATTCGTGCGCCGCCAGGGGCTGGCCGTGGCGATCGGACTCGTCCGCCCACCATCCCTGCCAAGTCGCATAGCCGTCCGCGCCGGACTCCGGGTGCACGCCCCAGATCGCCCGGTTCGCGGCGTTCACGCGGGTGACGAGACCGCCGGGCTCGGCGAGCGCGATGCCGGCCGGCAGCGAATCGATGACCGCGTCGAGGCGGCGACGCTCCGTCTGCGCCTCGCGTTCCGCGGTCGCCCGCTCGGTGATGTCGGTGCCCTGGATGAAGATGCCGTCGACCTGGCCGTCCTCGCCGAGGAAGGGCTGGAAGACGAAATCGACGATGCGATCCTCGATCGGCCCGCCGGCGTCGCGGCGCAGACCGACCGGAATGCGCCGGCCCACGAAGGGCGTGCCCGTGTCGTAGGCCTCGGTCAGAAGGTCGATGAACTTCTGGTCGAGTTCCGGCAGCGCCTCGCGCACGCTCCAGCCGACGATGCCCTGGCGACCGACGAACTCGAGATACGCCGGGTTCGCGATCTCGTAGACGTGGTTGCGTCCACGCGTGACGGCGACGATGCCGGGAGCCTGCTCGAACATCGACGCGAGACGGTGCATCTGGCGCGTGCGCATCTTCTCGGCGAGCACCGCGGCGGTCGTCTCGGTGCAGGCGCAGTACATGCCGGCGATGTCGCCAGCGTCGTCGATGACCGGCGAATACGAGAAGGTGAACCACGTCGATTCGTCGAAACCCCGACGGTGCATCGTGAGGGGCAGGTTCTCGACGTACGTCGCCTCGCCGTCGAGCGCGCGTCGTACGAGCGGCACGATGTCATCCCAGATTTCCGACCAGATCTCTTCGAACGGGCGTCCCAGCGCGCTCGGATGCTTCGTGCCGAGGATCTCGGCATACGGGTCGTTGTAGAGAAAGCCGAGCTCCGGCCCCCAGGCGACGAACATGGGGAATTTCGATCGCAGCATCAAGCTGGTGACGCTGCGCAACGACTGCGGCCAGTGCTCGGGGTCGCCCAGCGGCGATGCGCTCCAGTCGTGCGCGCGCATCAGCGCCGCGACGTCGCCGGGTGCTTCGAGGAACCGCAGGTTCGCCGCCAACGCCATCGCCATCCCATCCGGGGCCCGCCCGAGTCGAGGCGCATTATTCCCGCGAGACTCCGAATTCACGCGGTACTTACAACTTGGGGGCGGCCGAGTCGAATGCGGGCTTCGCTCAAACGCCGCATGAAACATGAACGCGTGGCAACGCCACCGGAACCGGCCGTGGGCTTTCCCGGTCGGTGATGCGCGGTCCATGCCGGGCCGTCCCGCATCGCGGGCTCGAAAAAGCACGAAGGAATCTCATGAAGAGTGTGCCTCTCCTCGCCGCGCTGTTGGCGGCGGTCGTTCCCTGCGCGGCCTCCGCCGCGGAGTTGTCCCACAACTATGTCGAAGTCGGCGTCGCACGCCAGCACCAGGACGTGCCGGCGTCGTTGGGTGGGGATGCCGACTTCGACGGTGCCTACCTGCGCGGTTCGGCGGCGTTCGGCGACACCGGCTTCTATGGTTTCGGCGCGTACCGCCAGGGCCGCAGCGACTCGCCGTTCGGCGGACTGGATGCCTCCGACTCGCAGCTCGGCGTGGGCTATGCCTACCGCGTCGCGCCGCGTGTGGAGCTGCTCGGCGAAGGCAGTTACCTGCGTCGCGACTTCGAGGGTTTCACCAGCGAGACCTGGCGTGCGAGTGCGGGCACGCGTGCCGCGTTCGGCGAGCGCGTCGAAGGCTGGGCCAAGGCCAATTACAGCGACCGATCCTTCGGCGGCTCGCGCTATTCGGCCGAGCTCGGCGGAGAAGTGAAGATCAACGAGCGCTGGGGCGTCACCGGCGCGCTCGAGCACGGCGACGACGTCGACACCTACACGCTCGGCATGCGCGCGAGCTTCTGAGCCACCGCGTGCCGGGGCCGCGCTGCCGGCCCCGGCACGCATCCGCATCGCGGGTGCGATGCGTCTGGCACGCGACGCCGTCCGGTGGTCTCATAGCCCCGTGCCGGGAAGGGGTTTCCGGCATCGCGCACGGCACGAACGCCGTCGCGTTCCGTTCCGGGGGAGATTGCGATGCGTCTGAACACGTTGGCCGGTCCGTCGGGCCGGCCGGGAGCCGGGCTGTTGAAGTGGGCGGGCCTCGCGGTCGTCGCGCTCATCGTGCTGTTCGTGCTGCTGCCCTTCGCCGTGGTGCCGAACGGCCATCGCGGCATCCGCCTCACGTTCGGCAGCGCGTCCGACGAGGTGCTGGCCGAGGGCCTGCACTGGCGCACGCCGGTGGTGCAGACGATCTACAAGATGCCGGTGCTGATCGAGCGCTCGGAAACCGAGAGCGAGGCCGCCTCGCGCGACCTGCAGCGCGTGCGCACGCAGGTGGTGCTGAACTATCACGTCGATCCGCGCCAGGTCGTGCGCGTCTACCGCACGATCGGCCCGTTCGAGAACATCGAGCCGCGCATCATCGACCCGACCGTGCAGGAAGCGATGAAGGCGGTGACCGCGCTGTTCACCGCCGAGCAGCTGGTCACCAAGCGTCCGGAAGTCTCCGACCGCATCCGCCTCGCGGTGAACACGCGCCTGCAGCGCCACGGCGTCGTGGTCGACGAGTTCGCGATCACCAACTTCAAGTTCAGCGAGTCGTTCGACACGGCGATCGAGCAGAAGACCGTCGCCGAGCAGCAGAAGCTCAAGGCCGAGCGCGACCTCGCGCGCATCCAGGTCGAGGCCGAGCAGCGCGTTGCAGAGGCGCGCGGTGTCGCCGAGTCGCAGAAACTCAATGCCGAGGCGCAGGCGGTGGCCCTGCAGGCGCAGCGCGCGGCGGTGACGCCCGAGCTGATCGAGCTGCGTCGCGTCGAGGCGCAACTCGAGGCCATCAAGCGCTGGGACGGCCGACTGCCGACGGTCACCGGCGGCTCGACGCCGCTGCTGAACCTGGATGCGGAGACGCTGCAACGCGGTCGCGCGGCGCAGTAAGGCCCGCGGGCCCGGTCGCCGCGACACGGCGGCGACCGGGGCGTGGCCTGCCGTCGACGCGGGCATGCGATGCTGTCCGCCAGGCCGCAGCCTTCCTGCGGTGACGGGAGTGCGCCATGAGCAAGGGAATGGACCGCAAGAAGGAAACGAAGAAGAAGGCCGCGAAGACGCCGCAGGAAAAGCGCGCGGCGAAGAACGAGAAGAAGACGAGCAAGCCCTTCGCGCCGACCTGATCGGCGCGGCCGCCTTCAGCCGAGGCCGGTGGTGTTCACGAACGGGGTGAAGCCGCCCCAGAACATGCGCCGGCCATCGAACGGCATGGCGGCGCCGGGCTGCATGTCCGGGTCTTCCATCAGCCGCGCCCAGGCGGCATCGCGCGTCGGCTTGTCCGGCCACAGCACGAACGACAGCACGACGTTCTCGCCGGCCTCGGCCTGCACCGCGCGGAAGAAGTCGGTGGTGTGGCCATGCTCCAGCCCGTCGCCGAGTGCTTCGACCGAACCGAGTGCGCCCAGTGCGCGCGCCTTGTCGGCGAAGGTGCGGGCCATCGCCGCGTAGTCGTCCGTGCGGTCGTCCCGCACCGGCATCACGAATCCGTCGAGGTACATGCGCATTCTCCGCGAGGGGACCTGCAGCCTGACCACGAACCCGCCGCCGCGATCGCCTTCCGTCGGCAGGCGCCGCCTCGCGCGACGGGCGGGGTTGCCACGCCGTTCACCCGCCGCGTGCGGCCATGCCCGCATGAGACACCTGCTCGCCCTGCTGCTCGCCATCGCGCCGTTCGCGCGCGCCGCGCCGGCCGCCCCAGGGCCGTTGTCGATGTTCGAAGGCGCCTCGCAGGGGCACGGCACGCTGCAAATCGGCGTGGGCCGTCCGCGGGAGTTCACGGTCGACAGCCGGGGCCATCGTGACGCGGACGGGACGCTGCGCCTACGGCAGACGATCCGCATGGCCGGCGAGCCGCCGCGCATGCGCGACTGGGTCCTGCGTCCCGCCGCCGCGCCGGGCCACTACACGTTCACCCTCAGCGATGCGACCGGACCGGGCGTGGCCGTCGTCGACGGATCGCGGCTGACCCTGCGCTACGCACCGCGCCGCGGCCTGCGGCTGCGCCAGGTGCTCGACCTCGCGGCCGACGGCCGCACGCTCGCCAACCGCGGGCGCATCACGCTGCTGGGCCTGCCGATCGGCCGTCTCGACGAGACGATCGTGCGCGTCGACGCGCCGTAGCCCTACTCCAGCGCGCGCAGCGCCTCGAGCAGCGGCTCGATCGGGCCGGTCTTCGACAGCACGCGGCAGCCGAGGTCCTCGGCGAGGTAGTCGAGATCGACCTGGTCGCCGACGGCGGTCATCACCAGCACCGGCACGGTGGCGTGCTCGGTCTGGCGCAGGGCCTTCAGGAAATCGAGGCCGTCCATCACCGGCATGACCAGGTCGAGCACGATCACGTCCGGGCGCAGGCCGGCCTGCAGCTGGCTCAGGGAGACGCGCCCATTCTCGGCGCGGCTCACCCCGAATCCCTCGAGCTCGAGCAGCTGGGCCAGTCCGTTACGGACGGTGGCATCGTCTTCGATGATCAGGACGTGCGTCATCGCGGGTCGCCGGGCGGGGTGCATCGGTAACGGCCCCGTCGCCCGGAAGTTGAGCCGATGCGCCTGGGGGCTTCTCCTCATGGCGCGGACTGAAGGGTTCATCGACAATCGCGCGCTCGATCGGAGGCTAGGCCATGCGACGCGTACTGGTGGTGGAGGACAACGACGACATCCGCCGCGCGCTGGCCGAACTGCTCGAGCTCGAAGGCCTGAACCCGGTGCAGGCCGCGCACGGGGCCGAGGCGGTCGAGCGGCTGACCGCCGGGGTCGTGCCCTGCGCGATCGTGCTCGACCTGATGATGCCGGTGATGGACGGCTGGGACTTCCTGAAATGGCTGCGCGACAGCCCCCATCGCGACACGCCGGTGGTGGTGCTCACCGCGCTCAGCTTCGACGGCGATGCGGACCGGCTGGCACGCGAGTGGAACTGCACGGTGCTGCGCAAGACCGGCGACCTCGACCGCATGCTCGAGACCGTGCGCGCGCTCTGCCCCGCGGAGTGAGGCTCAGGCAGGCGAGCCGCGCCGCGCCAGCAGGTCGCGGATCGCCTGCAGCAGGCGCGGCGCCTCGAACGGTTTTCCGATGAACGCATCCGCCAGCGTGCCCACGTCCTCCTGCGGACGCGGCACCGCGCTCACCATGATCGCCGGCAGCGCCCGCAGTCGATCGTCGGCGCGCAGGCGATGCAGGAAGGCGACGCCGTCCATGCGCGGCATCATCTGGTCGGTGATGACGAGATCGACCGCCATCGTCGCCAGTGCGTCGAGCGCTTCCAGCCCGTTCGCCGCGGTCGCCACGGCATAGCCCTCCAACCCCAGCAGCATCGCGAGACCGTCCCGGATGCCGGGTTCGTCCTCGACCACCAGGATGAGATCGCGCGCGCCGGGCGCCCGGTCGGCCACTAGGCCGCGTCCCGCCCGTCCGGCACAGGCACCGCACGCGAACGCGGATCGTCCGGATGCTGCAGGCGCAGGCCCTGCGACGTGATGCGGAAGGCATGCGCGCGCGGATCGAAATCGCTTTCGCGCATCTTGAGCAGCGCGATCGTGCGTCGCAGCGTCGCGCCGTCCTGTGCGTAGCGCAGCATCAGGATGTTCTGGCCGAGGGCCGAACGATTGCCCGCGAGCATCATCGACTGGCCCGCGTAGATGTCGCCGATCTCCTCGATGAAAAACGACGTGCAGCCGGCATTGCGCAACTCGTACGTCAACGCCGAGAGGTAACGCTGCAGGCGATCGGGCTCGAGCGCGATCTTCTCGAACGCATTCAGCCCGTCGAGCACGAGCCGGCGCGTGCCGTGCGTGCGCACGTGCTCGATCAGCTCGTGGCCGAGCTCGTCGAGGTCGTGCTCCACCGGCGGATGCCACAGGATGCGCACGCTGCCGTCGGCGACGCGCGCTTCGAGGTCGACGCCGCGCTGCCGTGCATCGCGCAGGCACTCCTCGGGCGATTCGTAGAACGAGAACAGCAGCCCGGGCGCCTGCGGCGTGCAGCCGGCGAGGAAGTGGTAGCCGAGCGTGCTCTTGCCGGTGCCGGTCGCACCCCAGACGAGCGTGTTGGAGAACGCGGGCACCCCGCCATGCATCAGGTCGTCGAGCTCGGGCACGCCGGTGCCGACGCGCTGGTCGTCCACCGGCAGGCACGGGCGGTGACCGAGGTAGGACTCCAGGCGCGGAAACGCCTGCACGCCGTCGATGGAGATGCGCAGGCGGTGGCGGCCCGACAGGAACGCGCTTCCGCGCAGCTTGTGCACCTCGATGCAGCGGCTCGTGCGGTGGCCCGGGCCCTGCCGGCCGAGTTCGAGCCACCCGTCGACCATCGTGTATTCCGGGCTGTCCGCGCCGCGCTTGCTGTTGGTGAGCAGCAGCACCGTGCAGCCCATCAGCTCGGCCTGCAGCGCGAGGTCGTTGACGAACTTGCGGTACTCGGTCTCGGTGAGGCGGGCGTCGCCCAGTACGAACAGGCCGTCGACGACCACGAGGTTCGCCCCGTGCGTGCGCGATTCGGAGCCCACGAGCTGCAGCAGCGCGCGCGGGCCTTCCTCCATGAGGATGGAATAGGCGCTGACGTAGTGGATGGACCGCCCGATCTCTTGGTCGTCGAAGAAGCGCATCGGCGTGAGCGGTGCGGTCATGCGCCCGTGCGATTCGGAGAGCAGGGTGATGTAGACGGTGCGGCCGCCGCGACGTGCGTTCTCGAACGCCGCCTGGTTGGCGAGCGTGGTCTTGCCCGCGCCCGGGCGCCCCTGGAGGATGGTGACCGCGCCACGGAAGAGCCCGCCGCAGAGGATGCGATCGAGCCCCGGGTCGCCGGTCGACACGCGCCGCGACTCGACCGCGACCGCGCCCCTGTTGTCCGGATGGTCCATGCGTGGATCCGGCTGGTGCCGCCCGCGGCGCGGGCGACAGGCGCGCGAAGCGCCGACCCGCGGCAGGATACCGGAGGCCCTCCGGCCTCATTCACGCGAGTCGAACGCGCGCGGCGCATGCATCATGGCGTGCCCGCCGCGACCCGGAGCCCGCGCATGCATTCCGAATTCGATCCCGACGACAACTTCGCGCAGGCCTTCGACACGCCGTCCGAGCTCGACGACGAGGCGGCGCTGGAGGCGGTCGTCTGGCAGCTGCTCCTGCTGGTGAACCCCGGTGACGAGGACAGCGCCGCCGCGCAGTTCGCGGCCTGGCAGGAGGCCGGCCCGACCGAGGACGTCGCCGAGGCCATCGAGCGCCTCGACACGGTGACCGAATGGAAGTCGGGCTTCCGCGTCGACGGCGACGATACGCGCGGCCTGGTCGAAAGCCTCGACGAACTCGCCTCGCGCTGGAACCTGCGCATCGACTGGGGCGTGGAAGACCCCACCGACGACGACTTCCTCAACGGCAGCGACGTGCCCGAGCTGATCGGCATCGCCTTCGACCGGCTGCGCGAGCACCACTACACGCTGTGGGTGCGCGAGGCCGGCGACGACGGCCATGCCGGCTGGATCACGCAGTCGCGCGATGACGAGGCGATGCGGATGGTGGCCGGCGCGCTCGGCCTGCACCTGCGGCCGGGCGGCGCCTGAGCCGGCGCCTCAGCGGCGCGTCGAGCGGCCGCGCTCGCGGCTGCGGCCGCCGACGCGCGCGAGCACGCGGGTGAAGGCATAGGTCATGGCGAGTCGGGCAAGTGCACGGAACATGGCGGCATCCGGAACGTCGGGGTCGCCTGCAGTATCCGGGTGACGGGTGAACGCAGCGGCAGGCGAGGCCGCCGCTTCACCCGACGCCGTCGCGCCGCCGCCTAGGCTGCAGTCCTCGCCGTCCGCCGGCGTGCGGCGCGCGCGGCGCGATGCACACGGCGACCGTCGCACGGACCGCCGACCATGACCCAGCGCACGCTCCACGACACCCGCGAGGCCCTCGCCCGCCTGGCCGACGGCCTCGACGCGCGCCGCCGCAGTCTGCTCGAGACCTGGCGCGACCTCGCCTGCGCCGATGCCTCGCTCGATGCGGCGTCGGAATGGTCGCTCCTCCAATTCAACGATCACTTCCCCGACGTGCTCGACGCGTTCTCGCGCATCCTGCGGGCGTGGCCGGACGTGCCCGACGCCATCGCCGACGACGAACGCGCCTATGCGTTCGCGCATGCGCGGGCGCGCTGGATCCAGGGCTACTCGCTGCGCGGCGTGGTGCGCGAATGGGGTCACTTCAATGCGGTGGTGGTCGACCAGCTGCTCGCGCTCGCCGACGAGCCCGCCGTCGCGCGCGCCTCACTCGCCGCATGGTCGCGCGTGCTCAACGACCAGCAGTCGCTCAGTGCGCTCGAATACCACCAGCTCGAGCAGGCCGAAGCCGAGACACGCGCGGTCGAGCTGATGCGTGCGCTCGACGCGGTGCGCTCGGGCGCGGTGCTGCGCGGGCGCGCCATGGAAGCGCTGAGCTCGACGATGCGCAACGACCTGCAGCTGGTGATGACGACCAGCACGCTCGCGCACGGCGCCGACCTCGGCCCGGAAACGCACGAGCTGCGCAAGTTGTCGGACGACGGCTTCCGCGGCCTGGAACAGGCGCTGTCCGACCTCGCCACGCTCGCGCACCTGGAGGCCGGGCACGAGGCGCGGCAGGTCGAGGCGCTCGACGCCGGCCACGGCATCGCCCTGCTGGTCGAGGGCCTGCACCACGTCGCCGCGCAACGCGGCGCGACGCTCAGTGGTGAGGGGCCCGATCGCCTGCCCGTGCAGGGCGACGAGGAGCGCGTGCGCCGCATCGCCAAGCACCTGCTGTTCTGCGCATTGCGATCGCCCGAGGTCCGCGACGTCGCCGTGCACTGGGGCCCGTGCCCCGATACCGACGCACGCTGGTACCTCACGGTCGAACATGCGCTGCCTGCGTCGAGCACGCCGGACGGCGGTGTCGGCCATGCGGTGGCGGTGGCGACCCATGACGCGCAGGCCGTCACGGGCGACGCGACGCCGGCCGGGGTGACGCCGCCGGGTGCGATCCCCGTCGCCGAGGGCGACGGCGTCGACCTGCTGATCGCCAAGCACCTGTGCGACCTGCTCGGCGGCGGCCTGCAGATCGACACCGGACACGGCCGGCTGCGCTATCGCGTCACGCTGCCGACGCGCTACCGCAACGTCGCGGCGTCGCGTCCGCCGCGCGCCTGGCCCGATCCCGAGGCGTCCGCTTTCCGGCACTGAGCCGGCGACTTCGTCCCCGCTTCACACAGCGGCCTCGATCCCCGCACGATCCCGTCGCAGGCTGGTGCACGCCCGCCCCAACGAGATCCGCCATGGCCGCATCGTCCGCTCCTGCTCCGGCCCGCCGCAACTGGCATCCATTGCCCTGGGGCCTCGCGTCGGCGCTCCTGCTGCTGCCTGCGGTGGCCATGCGGTTCGACACCGGCGTGAACTGGACGGGCTTCGATTTCGCGGTCGCCGCCGTGCTGCTCTACGGCACGTGCGCGCTGTACGAGGTGGCCGCGCGGCTTTCGCGCGACCGCATGTACCGCGCGGGGGCCGCGGTGGCGGTGGTGACCGGCCTGCTGCTGGTCTGGGTGAACCTCGCCGTGGGCATCATCGGCAGCGAGCGCAATCCGGCGAACCTCGTCTTCGCCGTCGTGCTCGGCATCGCTGCGGCCGGCGCGATCGGCGCGCGCCTGCGGGCACGCGGAATGGCCGCGGTGCTGGCCGTGACGGCGTTCGCCCAGGCGGTCGCGGCGGTCTACGCGCTCGTCGGTGGCCACGATGCGCGCGGCATGGCCGCGGCCGGCATGTTCGTGCCGATGTGGCTCGCGTCGGCGTGGCTGTTCGACCGCGCCGCGAAGCGCACGCACCGCCGAGTCAACGCCGTCGATATTCACGCCACTGAATGATGTAAGCGGCCGTCCACGACCCCGTCACGCGCAACAGCGAACCCTGCGCGCATGGGGAACACCACCGATCTTCAGGTGCTCGACGGCTTCTCGTCGGCGCAGGCGCTGACCTACAGCACGCTTCGCGCCACGAAGACGCTCGATCTCGATCGCCAGCTGCTGCAGTTCATCCTCGCGACCGACGCCGACCTCGTGGAACGTTTCCTCGGTGCACAGGCGCTGATCGACCCGGATTCGTCCGAGGGCCATCGCGCGCTGCTGCTCGTGCGCCTGCACCGGGCGCTCGGCGACGTCTTCGGCTCGGCCGAGCGCGTGCATACCTTCCTCGACGAGCCGATGGCCGTCCTCGGCGGCACGCCGCGCGAGCTGCTGCGTACCGACCGCGGGCTGCAACGCGTCCTCGACCTGGTCGAGGCCGACGTGCGCGATTCGCTCGAGCCCGCCGCATCGACGAAGCGCCCCGAATGGACGGCGCTGCCCGCGCGCAACTGAACCCGGATCACGGGCGGCAACGCGCCTCGAGGATGCGGAACTGCGCGTCGGCGACGGTCGCCGGATGGCCTGCGCGGTCGAACAGGTCGTAGCCCTTCGAGCCGCAGGCCTCGCTCGCGGCGCGGAAGCAGTCGAGATCGCCCGCACCGCTGCACACGACGGGAACCGCATGCCCACCACGGGGCGTGGTGGCGCCCTGCGGCATGGCGCTGCAACCGGATAGCGCGATCAGCAGGACCGCGGCGGTGATGGACGATCGGGACATGCGGGAGGCCTCGCCGGGCGCCGGGGCGTCCGGCGAGGGTCCATGGTGCACGCGACGGCCTCGACCGTCGCCCCGGTCAATGCACGGACGGCAGGTTCGGCAGCACGAGGACCTGGCCCGGAAAGATCTTGTCGGGGTCGCTGATCTTGTCGCGGTTGGCCTCGAAGATCGCCGACCACTGGTTCGCCTGCCCGTAGGCCTGCTGCGCGATCTTCGACAGCGAATCACCCGACTTCACCGTGTAGGTGCGCTGCGTGGCGGTCGGCGTGGCGAGCGGCGTCTGCGCCGCCGGCTGCGCGGCGCTCGTCGACTGCGCGCTGCGGGCAGGCGTCACGGTGGCGGTCGGCGTCACCACGGGCCGCTGCGGTGTCGCGGCGACCGGTGCGGCCGGACGTGGCGTCGCCTGCGCCTGCTGCGTGCGCGCCTTGTCGTCGTCGTGGTGGAAGATCTTGTTGAAGACCTTCGACAGTGGATTGGAATGATCGTTGCCCGGGGTCTGGCTCATCGGAATGTCCTCGCGTTTCAGGTCGCGTCGATGCCGCTGCGATGCGCGGCGCTCAGTGCTTGTTGCGGCTGAAGCCGGCGCCCTGGCCGTGCATCGCGGTCGGCTGACCTTCGGACTTCGCGCCTTCGGACTGGTCGGCGAAGTTGTCCTTGTAGGGCACCTGCGCGTCGCGCTGCGTCTGCGTGTCGATGCGGCCCTGGTTCGCTGCCTTGGCCAGCTGCGGGTCTTCCGCGAAGTTCTTCGATTTCTTGCCCATGTCGCGTCTCCTGTTCCGCCGCGCGGGCGGCGTCGGATCGAGACTGCCGCCATGGGCGTTAGCGTCGGGCGAGCGCTGCGCGTGCGCGACGTGAGGAGCGGCGCCGGCGTTCATGCGCCACGGCTTCAGCGCACCACGCAGGCGCCGAGCAGCAGCGAAACGGTCGCCAGCAGCACCATGCGCTCGAAGCGCGCGCGCATGCGCCGGAGCTGGCGTGCGGTGAGGTGGCGCGACGGGCCGCCGTCGGCGCGGCGGGGGGTGATGTAACGAGGCGTCATGCCGACAGTGAGGCTCAGCGGCCGTGGTGCCGTGATGAACGCGCTCGTGCACCGGTCACGGCGTCGCGTACGCACAGGCACCGCGCTCCGCTGGTCGACGATCGCCTGCGATGCCGGGACGGTCGGCACCATGACTGACGACAGGGTCGGGCGGAGACGCGCAACGCTGGCGCCCCGGCCGGCATCGATAGAAGGGTGCCGATGCGGCACGCCGACTCCCCTGTCCCCATGTCCGCCTTCCTTCTGTTCGCCAGCGCACTCACGCTCGCACTCGCTTGCGCCCTCGCCCTGCTGCTGCGCGATGCGCTCCGCCGCGAACGCCATGACGACGAGGCCCGCATGCAGCGACGTGCGCGCGCCCTCCGCCTGCCGGTCGTGGTCGGCCTGCGCTACGCCGGCAACGAACGACGTCGCCTGCAGCGTGCAACCACGGTCGAGCGCCGCGCCGCCTGAGCATTGCCGCGGCGCGTGTGCGGGGCGACGATGGCGGCCCACCGCCCGGAGCGCCGCGATGGCCATCCGCATCGTCCGACTCGGCACCCCGCGCCTGCCTGGCGAAGGCACGCGGCTCGGCACCGTCCGCCGCCCACCCCGTGGCGTGCGTCGCGAGGACTTCGCTTCGCGCGATTTCTACGACGCCTGGCTGCCCACGCTCGCACCGCAGCCGGAAACCGTGAAGCTCGCGCTGGAGGCCACGACGCCGCGCGAGCTCGCGTCGTTCGAGCGCCGCTATCGCGCGGAAATGGCGAAGGGCGAGGCACGCCACGTGCTCGACACGCTGGCCGCGCTTTCGCATACCTCGGATTTCTCGGTGGGCTGCTACTGCGAGGATCCCTCGCGTTGCCACCGCACGATCCTGCGGGCGCTGCTCGCCGAGCGGGGTGCGTCGCTCGCCTGATCCCGGTCACGGGGCCACGCGACTGCGCATGCCGGTGGACGTGACACCGAGCCGCCGCGTCCCCCGATGCGCGTCCACTTGACGCGGATCAGCGCGACGGCGGATCGCGAGGGCGACGCTGTGCCTGCCGCACCGTCGCGGCGAATGGGTCCCGTGCCATGAAATTCCGAATTCCCGACGCCGCGGCGGTCGACCTCGCCGACTTCGGCGACCGCCTGCTCGATGCCGATCCCGCCGCGCTGCTCGATCGCGATCCCCGCGACGGCGCGCTGCGGCTCGTCACCTGCCTCGAACCCGTGGAGATCGTGCCCCTGCTCGATGCGGCCGGCCTGAGCGTCGCACCCTCGCGCGTGGAGCGCCTGCCGTCCGAATGCTGCGGCGGCTGCGGCGGCTGAGCCTCAGGGCCCGCCTTCGCGCATCTCGCGGGCGTTCCACAGCGCGAAGCGCGCCTGCCCGCGTGCGGTGTCGACCAGGAACTCGACGATGCCGTCGGGGATGTGCACGTAGACACCGTCGGCACGCATCGACGACGCCTTCAGCGCCTTGAAGAACGCGCGGTCGGCATGCGGCTCGACGTGCGGCATGCCCAGCACGCGGATGGCATGCACGTGCGCGGCGAGCGCGGCGTCGAAGGCGGTGGCGTCGAGGCGACGCGGGTCGAGCCGGGCGATCGCTTCGGCATGGTCGACGATGGCGTCGGCGGTGTCGGAGAAGGCGCTCATGTCGGCGTCCGGTCGGGGGCGCGCAGTGTACGCAGCGCGCGTGCGGGTCGCGGAAACGACGACGGCCGGACCCGAGGGCCCGGCCGTCGGTTCACCGCTGGGGATCATTCGCAGACGCGGAGGACCTGGCGCTGCAGGCGCTCCTGGCGATGGCGCTGGATCTTGTGGCCGGCGACACCGCCGCCGACGGCACCCGCCACGGTCGCGAGGTCGCGGCCCTTGCCGCCGCCCACCTGATGGCCGAGCAGGCCGCCGAGCGCGGCGCCGATGGCCGTGCCGGTCACGCGGTGCGGATCCTTGACGGGCTGGTAGACCACCTTGTCGTAGCAACGCGCTTGCGCGGCGGCGGGGGCGACCACGGCGGCGGAGAGCAGCGCGGCGGCGAGCAGATTGCGGACGTTCTTCATTCGGGCGCCTCGTTGATGTGTCGGGGGATGGCCCGACTGTAGGCGCGGCTTCCCGGCTGCCGGCTGACTCGACGTGGTTCCGAGTCAGCCGGCGGTAATACAGGCGGTGGCAAGCGCCTCGATCGCGTGCGGTCCATCACACGATGCCGCTGACGGCGGGCCCGGTCGCATGCCGCGCGGATCGCTGCCGGGATGGATCGGGGCCCACGGGTCGAGCCCGGAGACAAGCGCTGTCGCAGTCGAACCGGGCGTGCGCCACCTGGCTCGGGTGCACGGCCGCAACGGCGTTACGGAAGCCCCATCCGCAGCCCCTCGATCTGGTGCAACTGGATGATCGGCTGGAGGTCGTCGACCACGCGACACGTCATGTGCCGGAGCACCTCCGGCGGCAGAGCCTCGGCATAGCCGCGCGTCACCTGCAGGTCGTGGCGCTCGGCATTGCAGGCGTCCGGCGCATCGATGCCGAGCACCAGCACCGGCCGCGACTGCGCCGAGCGGTTGGCGGTGCCCCGATGCATCGTGAGCGCCGAGCGCGCGGAGACGTCGCCCATGCGCGGCAGCTTGCGTTCGGCGCGCGCGACGTAGCGCGGCCAGTGCTCGCGCGGGGCGAACATGCCACCGTCGAAGTCGTCGCCCGCGTCCCATTGCGTGCCCGGCGCGATCTCGAACGGACCCATGTCCTCCGACACGTCGACCAGCGTCATGTTGAAGGCGAGCGAGTCGATCCGGCGACCGACGCGGGTGGCCGGCGGCGACGGGAAGTCGCGGTGCCAGGGCTGGTCCATGGCCCCCGGGCCCGGTACGTCGAAGCCCACTTCGACGATGCGCCAGTCGGGCCCGAGCACCGCTTCGCTCACCGCGACGATCCACGGATGCGTGGCGAGCTCGACGAAGCCACGCAGCCGCTCGGGATGGATCTCGACGTAGTAGCGCTGCGGGCCGCGCGGCACCGCACCGCCCGGGATCGCACGCGCCTCGTCGAACAGCCGGTCGACGTCCTCGCGCAGGCGCGTCATGAAGTCGCAGTCGAACGCGCCCCTGCAGGCGATGATGCCGGGCCCGTACAGGCCCCCCATGATCTCGGCGACGTCGAAGGCATCCGCCCGCACGTCAGGCGTCCGCATCGTCGAACAGCGCGCGCACCTCGCGCAGCGAACGCGGACGCACCACGCGCGCCTGTTCCACGCCGTCGCGCACGAGCACCAGTGTCGGCCACAGCTTCACCGCGAAGGCGCGGCCGAGCCGGCGTCCGCGGCCGTCCTCGATCCGCAGGTGGGTGACCTCCCCGCGTTCGTGCAGGGCCTGTTCGATCAGCGACTCGGCGGCGATGCAGTGCGGGCACCAGGACGTGCCGAACTCGAGCAGCACCGGCCCGCTCATCGCGTCGACCGCGTCGCGCGTGGGCTCCTGCGCCACCCAGGCGCGGCTCATCGGCATGTTCAGTGGTGCCCGCGGCCGAAGTTCGGATCCTGCGAGCGCACGCGGTCCTGCGCGACGGCGCCGTCGTCGGCCTGCGTCTCGCTCTCGTGCGCCGGCGACACCTTCTGGTGGCGGCCGTCGAGGTCGCGGGCGTCCTTTTTCTTGCCCTCCTGCTGGGTGGCCTGGGCCTGGGCGGGATCGGTTCGCATCGGGGTCTCCTGCGGCACGGGCCGCGCGTGGGTCGGGCCGATGCTGGCGGCCTCGCGGTTAACCGCGGGCCACGGGCGGGTGAGGCCGCGCTAACGATGTGAAGAGCGGCAGCGGACGGCCTTCACGCGGCGCCGGTAGGGTCGCGATGAAATGAGACGTGCATCCCACTATCGACGGATCGTCGCGGTGCTCTCCGTCGCCCTGGCCACGGTCGCCGGGGCCGGCGCGGCGGCCGAGGGCGGGCGCTGGGCCATCCGAGGCGACGGGCCGTCGATGCAGGCGGTCTGGCAGCCGCCGCGGCCCGCGCGGCGCCTGTGGATGCGCTGCGACCGCGGGGATCCGGTGCTGTTGCTGCAGATCGACGCCGCGGGCCTGCCGGCCGGCCTGCAGCACGTGGTGCTGGTCGCCGATGGCCTGCGCATCGACTATCCGGTCCAGAAGGCGAGCCTCGCCGGCGTGCCGGTCTTCGACTCGCGCATCGCGCTGGACGCGCCGGTGCTGGACCGGATGCTCGTCGCCCACCGCTTCGCGATCGACGGCGGCGGACGCGTGGAGGCCGTCGGCACGCCCGGCCTCGCACTGGCGCGACTGGTGCGCGCCTGCCGCGAGCTTCACTGGCCGCGCGAGGCGAGTATCGATCCGAGCGAGGCGGGCTTCGCGAAGAAGTAGCCCTGGCCGAGTTCGCAGCCGAGCACGAGCAGCGCGCGGCGCTGCGCCTCGGTCTCGATGCCCTCGGCCACCACTTCGAGCCGCTGCGCGCGCGACAGGGCGAGGATCGCCCGCACCACCGCGGTGCTGCCGCCCTCTTCCTCGATCTGCAGGTCGCTGATGAACGATCGATCGATCTTCACCGTATGCAGCTTGAAGCGGTGCAGGTACGACAGCGACGAGTAGCCGGTGCCGAAGTCGTCCAGCGCGATGAGCACGCCGTGGTCGCGCAGGCGATTGAAGACCTGCCCGATCTGCTCGGGATTCTCGAGCAGCGCGCCCTCGGTGACTTCGATGCGCACCTGCGACGGGTCGACGCCCTTGCTGTCGACGAGCTGCAGGAAGCGCTCGTCCAGCTCCTGCGAGCGGAAGTGGCGCGGCGAGAAGTTGAGGTTTACGTACTGCCCGGGCTGCAGCAGCGTCGGGATGCAGTCGAGCGTTCGATCGAACATCTGCCAGTCGATCGCTTCCATGCTGCCGCTCGCGTCGGCGACGTGCAGGAAGGCGCCCGGGGCCAGCACGCCGCGCTCGGGATGGTTCCAGCGGATCAGCGCCTCGTAGCCGACGATCGCCCCGTCCACCAGGCGCACGATCGGCTGGAAGTAGGGCTCGAACTCCTGTCGCGTGATCGCGCGGCGCAGGTCGCTTTCCACTTCGAGCAGCTGCAATGCCTGCTCGTGCAGCTGCTCGTCGAAGACTTCGATGCGATGGCGGCCGCCGGCCTTCGCGCGGTACATCGCGATGTCCGCGTCGCGCAGCAGGTCTTCCGGCGAGGTGTAGTGCGGGGAGCTCAGCGTGATGCCGACGCTGACGCCGGTGAACAGCTCCTTGCCTTCGACGCGCACGGGCTCGCGCAGCGCGTCGATGACGCGCTGGCCCATCCGCATCGCGGTTTCCGGGGCGTCGACGTCCATCAGGATCGCGAACTCGTCGCCGCCGAGGCGCGCGACCATGTCACGGCCGCCGCGCACGCACTTGCTGAAGCGGCGCGCGACTTCCTTGAGCAGCGCATCGCCGACGAGATGGCCGACCGAGTCGTTGATGACCTTGAACCGGTCGAGGTCCATGAACAGCACGGCGAAGCGGTAGGCCGGGTCGCGTTCGCGATGGGCGAGCGCGCGCACCAGCTGGTCGCGAAGATACGCGCGGTTCGGCAGGCCGGTCAGCGAGTCGTGCAGCACCTCGTGCTTGAGCCGCTGCTCGATCTGCTCGCGCACTTCGATCTGCTCGGACAGTTCGATCGTGCGCTCGGCGACGCGGCGCTCCAGGTCGGCGTAGGCGTTCTTGAGCTCGGCCGCGGCGCGCTGGCGCTCGAGGCCGTTCGCGATCTGGTAGCTGATGAAGGTGAGCAGTTCGCGGTCGCGGTCGCTGTAGCCCACGCCGGGCGTATAGCTCTGCACCGCGAGCAGGCCCATCACCCGCTCGCCGAGCACCAGCGGCACGCCGAGCCAGGCGACGGACTCCTTGCCGATCACGTTCAGCTCGCCGCGCTTCTGCAGGTCGCGGATGTGGTCGAGCGTCTTCGCGTCGCGCATGTCCAGCAGCAGCGGCTTGCCGTAGCGCATCGCGTATTCGGAAATGCCGCGACCGACCGGCCGGCTCTCGGCGCGATTGCCGAACTGGTCGACGAAGTACGGGAAGTGCACCCACTGCGCGTCTTCGGAGATCAGCGCGATGTAGAAGTTCCGCGCATCGAGGAACTCGCCGACGATGCGATGCACCGCCGCATAGAATTCGTCGAGGTTGGTCGCCGTGTGCGAGAGCTCGGCGATGCGGTAGAGGGTTTCCTGGATGCGCACCGAGCGCTGGCGCTCCTGGATCTCCAGCGTCAGCGCCTGGGTACGCTCCTCGACGCGGCGCTCGAGTTCTTCCTGCTGCAGCTTGCGGTCGAGCGCGGTGAGGATGTGGCTGCCGACGTAGGTGAGCAGCGCCTGGTCGGCGACGGTGAAGCGCGGCCGCTCGATGTAGCTCTGCACGACGAGCACGCCGCGCACGGTCTGGCCGACCATGATCGGCACGCCCATCCAGTCGTACGAATCGGCGCCGATGTCGCGCATCGGGCCGGAGATCTGCTGGCGGATCTGGTCCATCGAACCCATCAGCGGATGCTTGTCGCGGATGGTGTACCAGGTCAGGCCGCGCTCCATCACCGACATCGGGATGAATTCGTTCGGCGGGCGGACGATGTCGTCCTCGGTGTCGACGAGGTAGATGAAGCGGATCGCGTCCTGGTGTTCGTCGTAGAGCGCGATGTAGAAATTCTCGGCGTACATGAAGCGGCCGACGATCGCATGCAGCTCGCGCAGCATGTCCTCGAGGTCCATGTCCGAGCTCGCCATGTCGGCGATCTCGAACAGGGCCGACTGCAGCTGCTCGGAACGCTCGAGCGCATGCATCGATTCGGTGAGGCGGTTCTTCTCGAACACCGCGCGGGCGACCGGACCCAGCAGGTCGCACTGCTCGCGCACCTGGGCGTGCACGGCGGCGGTGCCGTCGAGCACGACGCCGATGCTGTCGCCGGAACTCTGCACTTCGATGCAGGCCGCGACGCGGCCGCGGGCGGCGTCCACCGCCCAGCCGCCGCTCGACCGGGCCTCGTAGGCCAGCGGCACGTCGCCGTCGACCAGACAGGCGCCATCGTGCGCTTGGACCTCGCCCCCGCCGATGCACCAGACGACCGCGGCACGCTGCAGGCCCTGCGCCTCGAGGTAGGCGGCGACGCGACGCGCGAAGTCGGGTATGTCCGAGGCATCGAGCAGCCCGCCCAGCGCCTGCGCGATGCGCTGTGGCGTGACCTGTGGGGCCTCTCCGATCCGCGTGACGCCCAATGCCGTTCCCATCGTGTCCATCTCCGGCCGCCCCTCGGCCACGCCCTGCGGAGGGGCGGTCACCCCCCAGTCCCGGTAACGGTCGCGCGCCGCGATTCCTTGAGCGCGGTGGCACGGCCGGCCCGGGGGCCCGAGACGAAGTCGTTGCAAGGTACGTACCAGCGCCAGGGCGCCTCCACCGCATGCCGGATGCCGATCCGTGGCCCCGCCACCGGCCGCTCGGGCGGCGGGATCCCGTCGTCGACGATCCGAAGCCCGCCGGTGCCCGTCACCAGGTCGACGCCGTTCTGGGCGCCGGTGATCCCGAAGGCGGCGCAGAGCCGGGCGGGGCCGCGGCAGAGGTCGCGGTCGCGCACGGCTGCCGGGCGCGCGGCGCGCATCGCCTCCAGCCCCGCGAGCGGCTCGACCGCCCGCAGCAGCACGGCCACGCCCTCGCCGTCCTCGCCGCAGACGGGGTTGCAGCACCAGTGCATGCCGTAGGTGAAGTAGACATACAGCCGCCCGGGCGGCCCGAACATCGTCGCCGTGCGCGGGGTCGGCCCCCGGTAGCTGTGTGCGGCGGGGTCGTCGGCGCCGCAGTAGGCCTCGGTCTCGACGATGCGCCCGCGGCGGCCGTCGTCGCGCACCAGCACCTTGTTGAGCAGGTCCACCGCGACCTCGCGCGGGTCCCGCCGGTAGAACGACCGCGGCAGCGTGCGACCGCGCGCGGCTGATCCGCCCTTCATCGCCACGCCCCTAGGGTCGGAAGCCGTTCCCGGTTCCCCGATGCCATGCCGCCCCGTATCCGCCTCGTCGGCTGCCTGCCCAGCCTGATCATCTCCGTCGTGCTGACCGTCCTGCTCAACGTGATGCTGCGCGCCTGCAGCGGCTGATCACTGCACGATCGTCGTGGCCTGCTCGAACGGCAGCTTCACCGCGCCGGTCGATTCGATCGCCGGCCGCGCCAGCGACTCGGTGGCATCGTCGGTGTCGGTGACCAGCAGGATGCGGCCGGCCTTGATCTCGTCGTCGAACTTCTGGCGCACCGGGTCCGGCAGCGCCGAGCCGAAGATGGTCGACGCCATGCCGCCGATGCCCGCGCCGGCGAGCGCGGCGATGCCGGCACCGGCGAGGGTCAGGCCGACCGGGGCGAGCACGATCGCCGCGAGCCCGAGCAGGAAGCCGGTCGCGCCGCCGCTGACGACGCCCTTGATCGCCGCCGGCATGCTGTCGCTGTCGGCCTGCTTGTGCTCGTTCGAGATCGCGTCGAGCTCGATGTCCGAACGCGCGACGAGCATCAGCCCGTCCTCCGGGACGCCGACGCCGCGCGCGGCGTTCATCGCGGCGCGCGCCATGTCGAGGTCGATGGTGCTGTAGACGTGGCGGGTCTTCATGGACAGCTCCTGCAAGGCATGCGCGTCGCCCGCGCCGAGGGCGGCAGCGTGGCGCCGGCAGGGTGCAAGCGGCGTGAGCGATCCGCGATACTGCGCGCATGACGATCAGGATCATCGGCTTCGACGGCGACGACACGCTCTGGCGCAGCGAGGACTACTTCGCGCAGGCGCAGGCGGAATTCGAATCGATCGTCGCGCCCTACGTCGACCTGCGCGGTGCGGCGCTGCACGCACGGCTCTACGCGGTGGAGAAGCGCAACCTCGCCGTGTTCGGTTACGGCGTGAAGGGCATGGCGCTGTCGATGATCGAGAGCGCGATCGGACTCACCGACGCACGCATCGCCGCGGCCGACATCCATCGCATCGTGCAGCTCGCGCAATCGATGCTGCGCCATCCGGTGGAGTTGCTGCCGGGCATCCGCGAGGCGGTCGAACGCGTCGCCGCGCGCTGGCCGGTGGTGCTGGTCACCAAGGGCGACCTGTTCCACCAGGAAGCAAAGGTGCGCGAGTCCGGGCTGTCCGACCTCTTCCAGCGCATCGAGATCGTCAGCGAGAAGGACGTCGCGACCTACACGCGGCTGCTGCGGGAACTGGGTATCGAAGCGCACGAGTTCGCGATGGTCGGCAATTCCCTGCGCTCGGACATCGCGCCCGTGGTCGCGCTCGGCGGATACGGCGTGCACATCCCGTATCACCTCACCTGGGTGCACGAGCGCGACGCCGCGGTCGATGCGCCCGGGCGCGTGTGCGTGCTCGACGATGCGACGGGCCTGCACGAGGCGCTGGCGGCGCTGGACGCCGCGTCGGGCCAGGGCTGAGCGGCCCTCACCCGAACCTGAACGGGGGTGGCGCGGTTAAAAGCGCATTCACCGCGGGCGGCGCAAGGTCGCCACGTGCTCCGCGAGGTGCGGGGCGAATCGAGGAACCTGTCATGGCGATCTCCCGCTTTCTCGCCCCCGCCGTCCTGGCCGCCGCGTTCGGCGCCGCGTCCTTCGCTCCGGCCGCGCAGGCGCAGTCGTACGACCTCACGCGTGCGATCGTCGACATCGCCGACGTCGTGTTCCGCGGCAACCAGCCCTACTACCGCAACGGCGACTATTCGCAGGATGACCGCCTGGTCGCCGGCCGCGACCGCTACGGCCGCACGGTCTACTACCGCGTGCAGCAGGACCCGCGCTACGGCTACGACACGCGTACCGGTCGCCCGCCGTACGGCAATGCCTACGGCTACTACGGCCGCAATGCCTCGCAGCAGCGGCGCGTGAAGTGCAACAAGCACGGCAAGTGCAAGACCGAGTACTACGATCCGCGCTACGACCAGCGCAGCTACGGCGACCGCTACGGCTACGGCTACGGTCGCGACGACTGATCGCAGCACCGCGATGCCTCCGGAGCCACGGCCTGCGCCGTGGCTCTTTTTTTGGCGCCGTGTCCGCCGCTGGCGTGCGTCGCCGGCGACGCGCATGATCGCCGCCGCGTCCCCCACGACGGCCCCGCCATGAACCGACTCGCCCTGCTGCGCCCGTTCGCCCTCGCTGGCCTGCTCGCCGCGAGCGTCGCCGTGCACGCCCAGGACCCGGCCGTGCCGTCCACCCCGCACACGGGCGACGCCTGGGTCGACGGCCGCCTCGCCGACATCGCCACCTACGCGACCACCTATCGCGATGCCTTCGTGGACGAGGTGGTGCGCTATCGCCGCGCGCCGCGGGAGCTCGTCGTCGAACTGCTCGCGCGGCCGGGCTGGACGCCAGGCGACGTCTACTTCGCCTGCAGCCTGGCGATGCAGTCCGGCCGACCCTGCCGCAGCGTGGCCGACGCGCGCGGCGGCGCCGCGAGGGACTGGAGCGCGCTCGCCACCGAATTCGGCCTCGCGCCGGGCAGCCCCGGCTTCCACGCCCTGAAGCGCGGCATCATGGGCAGCTACGAGCGCTGGGCGCGCCCGGTCGCCGTAGACGCCGATCTCGCCCCCGAGTTTCCCGGCCGGCCGCGGGCCGCAACCGCGGCGCCCGCCGCGGAGCACCCCGCGCCGTCGTCCCGGCCCGCGCCGAAGTCCGCGCCCCGGCATCCGCGCGAGAGCTGATCGAGCCGAGGCGGCGCCCCGGCGCCACCGGCGCTCCCATGCAAGGACATCGTCGCGATGGATCGCCCGAACGCAGAGAAGCCGGCCACGCGATGCGTGGTCGGCTTCGGTGTGCTGCGTCGACGCGTGCCGGGAAACCCGGCGACGCGGATCAGTACATGCGCTGGCGCTTGGTCACGTCACGCGACGTGCGGCGCGACTGGCGCTTCACCGCCGCGGCGGCCTTGCGCTTGCGCTCCTGCGTCGGCTTTTCGTAGAACTCGCGCTTGCGGGTCTCGGCGAGCACGCCGGCCTTCTCGCAGGTGCGCTTGAAACGGCGCAGGGCAAACTCGAAGGGCTCGTTTTCGCGGACTTTGACGCTCGGCATACGGAATCTCGGGTGGTTGGAAACGCGGGCCACCGGCCAGCGAGCCGCCTATGATATCGACCTGTCCCGCGGCACCGCAAGCCGCCGCCCTCACTTTTTCCTGACGCGCCGCCTGCCACCCCTCCAGTCGGGCGACACCTCGAGCCCAAGTCCTTGAAAATCCTCGGAATCGAAACCAGCTGCGACGAGACCGGCGTCGCCGTCTACGACACCGCGGCGGGGCTCCGAGCCCATGCCGTCTACAGCCAGATCGCGCTGCATGCGCAGTACGGCGGCGTCGTGCCGGAGCTCGCCAGCCGCGACCACGTACGCAAGACCCTGCCGCTGATCCGCCAGACCCTCGCCGAGGCCGGCCTCTCCACCGCCGACCTCGACGGCGTGGCCTACACCGCCGGCCCGGGGCTGGTCGGGGCCCTGCTCGTCGGCGCCGGCGTCGCCCGCGCGCTGGCCTGGTCGCTGGACGTACCGGCCATCGCCGTCCATCACATGGAAGGCCACCTGCTGGCCCCGCTCATGGACGACCCCGAGCAGCGCACGGCCCTGCACGCCGGCCGTGCGCCGGAGCCTTTCGTCGCGCTGCTGGTCTCCGGCGGCCATACCCAGCTGGTCGGCGTCGACGGGATCGGCCGCTACCGTCTGCTCGGCGAGACGCTCGACGACGCCGCCGGCGAGGCCTTCGACAAGACCGCCAAGCTGATGGGCCTGCCCTACCCCGGCGGCCCGCAGCTCGCGGCGATCGCCGGCCAGGGGCGCGCGGGCGCCTTCAAGTTCTCGCGTCCCATGACCGACCGCCCCGGCCTCGACTTCAGCTTCAGCGGCCTCAAGACGCAGGTACTGCTGGCCTGGCGCGCCTCGGACCAGACCGAGGCGACGCGCGCGGACGTCGCCCGGGCGTTCGAGGACGCGGTGGTCGACACGCTGGCGATCAAGTGCGCGCGCGCGCTCGACGCGACCGGCTTCCGCCGGCTGGTCGTCTCGGGCGGCGTCGGCGCGAACCTGCGCCTGCGCGAGAAGCTGCAGGCGCTGGCCGCCGAACGCGGCGCGGTCGTCGGCTTCCCGCCGCCGGTGCTGTGCACCGACAACGGCGCGATGATCGCCTTTGCCGGCGCACTGCGACTGCAGGCCGGGCAGCACGCGGATCTGGGCGTGTACGTCACGCCGCGCTGGGACATGTCGACGCTGCCGCCGGTCGATCTCGACGCGGCCTGAGCGCCGCGCGACGCCGTACCATCGGCGTCCCGCCGCCGCTGCGAGCCGCCGTGACCGACCACGTCTTCATCGAGGGCCTCGAGATCGAGGCGCTGATCGGTATCTACGACTGGGAACGCCGCGTGCGCCAGCCGCTGGTGTTCGACCTCGAGATGGCCTTCGACAACCGCGTGCCCGCGGCCAGCGACGACATCGCGCACACGCTGGATTACAAGGCGGTGAGCAACCGCATTCGCGAGTACGTCGCGGCGTCGGGTTTCGGGCTCGTCGAAACCCTCGCCGAGCGCGTCGCCGAGATCGTGCTCGCGGAGTTCCCGGTGCAGCGCCTTCGACTGAAGCTCAGCAAGCCGGGCGCCGTGCGCGGCGCGCGCGCCGTGGGCGTGATGATCGAACGCGCCCGCGGCGCATGAGCGGTCGCGCCTACCTGAGCCTCGGCAGCAACGTCGAGCCCGAGCGCCACCTGCGCGCGGCGATCGCCGCGCTGCGCGAGCGCTTCGGCGAGATCGTCGTGTCGAACGTGTACCGCACGCCCGCGATCGGCTTCGACGGCCCCGACTTCCTCAATGCCGCGGCCATCGTCGACAGCGACCTCGAGCCGCAGGCACTCAACGACTGGCTGCACGGGCTCGAGGATGCGCACGGGCGCGACCGCGGCGGCCCGCGGTTTTCAGACCGCACGCTCGACATCGACATCGTGCTGTTCGACGACCGGGTGCTCGAGGGCGAGGGCCACCTGCGGCTGCCGCGACCCGAGCTCAAGCATGCCTTCGTGCTGCGTCCGCTCGCGGAAATCGCGCCGGACGTCGCCGTGCCGGGCAGCGGCCGCACGCTCGCGGGACTGTGGGCGGCGCACGACCGCCGCGACGACGTCGGCGACGTCGTCGACCTCGACGCCTAGGCCGAACCCGGGCGGCGCTCGACGGGCGCCGGCCCCGTCCTCTCGCGCGACGGTGCGCGCAGGTCGCCGCTCGGCTCCGAGGCGGGTTCCTGCAGCCAGGCCGCGGCCGCGTCGACGTCGCCGAAGACGTCGAAATCGAAGCCCGCGCGGCGCCCCACGATGAAACCGATGCGGCCCGGATCGACCAGCTGCGGCGGCATCACCAGCGCCATCCGGAAGCCCGGGGCGGACGCCGCCGCGGCGGCCCATTCGAAGGTGCTGTCGATGCGCAGCGCGAGGGAAGGCCGTTCCTGGCCGCGCCAGCGGCTGAAATCGACCAGCAGCCGACGGTGGCCCGCCGCGAGCGCCTCGTGGATCGAGGCGGTGACGGCCGCGCGCGCGGCATGCAGCAGGAGATCGTCGCCGGGGGCGACGCGCACCACCTCGGTGGACACCGGGGACTCGGCCATGGGGACGCTTCCTGGACGGATCACCCGACTCTAGGACGATGCACGCACGGCGTCGAGTCGCCTAGCCGGCGATCCGCCGCCCGCCGTCGACCGCGATTTCCTGCCCCGTGCAGTAGCTCGCGTCGAACAGCAGCCAGCGCACCGCCTCGGCGATTTCCTCCGGCGTGCCGGTGCGCGCGAGCGGCGTGCGCGCGAGCATCGCGTCGCGGGCCTCGGCATTGGACGGATCCTCGGGCCAGAGGATCGCGCCGGGCGAGACCGCGTTGACCCGCACGTCGGGGCCGAGATCGAGCGCCAGCGACTTGGTCGCCATCAGCAGCGCGGCCTTCGCCATGCAGTAGACGGTGTGCTTCGGCAGCGGATGCGTCGCATAGATGTCGACGAGGTTGACGATCGCGCCGCGCGTGGCCCGCAGGTGCGGCGCGGCGGCCTGTGCGAGGAAGAACGGCGCCCGCGCGTTGGAGGCGAACAGGTCGTCCCAGTCCGCGGGCGTCGCGGTGCCCAGCGGCGTCGGCCGGAAGCCGGAGGCATTGTTCACGAGGCCGTCGAGCCGCCCGAAGCGGCCGACGGTGTGCGCCACCAGTTCGGGCAGGCGATCAAAGGCGGCGAGGTCGGCCTGCAGCGCCAGCACCGAGCCCGCACGCTGCGCGTCGAGTTCCCGGTGCAGCGCGTCCATGTCCGCGGAGGACGACCGGTAATGCAGCGCGAGGTCGCAGCCGGCCGCATGCAGCCGCCGCGCGATCGCCGCACCGATACGACGCGCCGCGCCCGTCACCAGCACGACCGGTCGCGTCACCTTGCCGTTGTCCTGCACCTGCATCACCCGCCCCTTCAGCCACCGTCCCGTATCCTGCACGAGTCTCCCACGACCGCCTTTCCGATGCCGATCGATCCCGGCGCGCGCCGCGCGTCCGACCTGCCGATGCCCGACGAGGCCGCGCGCGCGCACAGCCAGCGGCTTGCCCGCCACGTGCACGACGAGATCGCCGCCGCCGGCGGTGCGATCCCGTTCTCGCGCTTCATGGAGCTCGCGCTTTACGCGCCGGGGCTCGGCTACTACAGCGCAGGCGCCACCAAGTTCGGCGAAGCCGGCGACTTCGTGACCGCGCCGGAGCTCGGCCCCGTGTTCGCGGCCTGCGTCGCCGATGCGGTCGCGCCGGTGCTGCAGCAACTCGGCTCGAGCGCGCTGATGCTCGAGCTCGGCGGGGGCACCGGCGCGTTCGCGCAGACCGCGCTGATGCGCCTGCTGGAGCTCGATGCGCTGCCCGCGCGCTACCTGATCCTCGAGCCGTCCGCGCAGCTGCGCGAACGGCAGCGCGCACGGCTGTTCGAGCGCCTGCATCCGATGCTGTTCGAACTGGTCGAATGGGTCGAAGGGCCGGTGCCGCACGACTGGAACGGCGTGCTGTTCGCGAACGAGGTGATCGACGCGCTGCCGACGCCGCGCTTCTCGATCCGCGGTCGCGAAGTGATGGAGCAGCACGTCGCCACCGACGGCGACCGCTTCGTGCTGCAGTGGCGCCCCGCCGATTCGATGCTGCTGCAGGCGGTGCGCTTCGTGGAGCGCCGCATCGGCCGCGCATTGCCCGACGGCTACACGTCCGAACTGCTGCCGCAGCTGCCGTACTGGATCCAGGCGGTCGCCGGCGGCATGAAGCGCGGGGCGATGCTGTTCGTCGACTACGGTTACGCGCGCGGCGAGTACTACGCCGAGGACCGCAGCGACGGCACGTTGCGCGCCTTCTACCGGCATCGCATGCACGACGACCTGCTCGCCTGGCCGGGCCTGCAGGACCTCACCGCATCGGTCGACTTCACCGCGCTCGCCGAGGCCGGGCTGTCGGCGGGCTTCGACCTCGCGGGCTATTGCTCGCAGGCGAGCTTCCTGCTCGGCAACGGTCTGGCCGGCGTGCTGTCGCGCATCGAACAGATCAACGACGAGGCCGAGCGCCTGCGCCGCACGCACGAGGTCAAGCGGCTGACGCTGCCCACCGACATGGGCGAGCGCTTCCAGGCGATGGGGTTCGAGAAGGACGTGCAGTTCGGCACCGCGTTCCTTGCCGGCGACCTGAGCTACCGGCTGTGACCTCGCTCGCGCGGCCTGCCGGCCTCGTGTGGCTATTGATGTTCGCGGCGATCGCCGTGGGCTCGCTCGTGCCCGCGCATGACCTGCCGGCCCCCGCGTTCGACGGCTTCGACAAGGTCGAACACCTGCTCGGCTACGCCGTGCTGTCGGGCTACGGCGTGATCCTCGATGCGAGCCGCCGCGGCCGCTGGCGCGCGATGCTCGCGGCGGTCGCCTTCGGCATCGCCATCGAGTTCGCGCAGGCCGCGTTCACCGCCACGCGCGAGGCCGACGTCGTCGATGCACTGGCCAACACGTTGGGCGCGGCGCTCGGGCAACTCGTCGCGTTCACGCCACTCGGCGGGCGCCTCCAGCGACGTGCGTGAACGGCTGCTGCAGCGCGGTCGACCTGCACATCGACGCCGAAAACTGCGTGCTAACCTCGCGTCGATGACGACGATCCGCCGCCCCCTCCTGCGATCGCTCACCTGCGCGCTGGTGCTCGCAACGGCCGCCTGCGCCGTGCCGCCGCCGCCCAAGGTGCCCACCACCACGACGCCGACGCGCGCCCCGGGCACCGATCCGCTGCCGCCGGCCGCGCCGCGGTTGCCGTTCGAGCAGGCGCGCGAGAAGTTCATCCAGGACACCGCGCGCAGCTACGCGCTTGACCCGGCCTACATCCGCTCGGTGCTCGACCGCGCGCAGATCCGCGATTCGATCGTCGCGGCGATGGCGCGACCGGCGGAAGCCAAGCCGTGGCGCGACTACCGGCCGATCTTCATGACCGACGCGCGCATCAACGGCGGCCGCCAGTTCCTGGCCGAGAACCGCGATGCGCTCGCGAGTGCCGAAGCGCGCTTCGGCGTGCCGGCCGAAATCATCACCGCGATCATCGGCGTGGAAACGAGCTACGGCGCGAACAAGGGCAGCTATCCGGTCGTGGATGCGCTCTACACGCTGGCGTTCGCCTATCCACGCAGCGGCGATCCGGCGAAGGCCGAGCGCGAGAACCGCCGCGAGACCTTCTTCCGCGGCGAACTCGCGCAGCTGTTCGCGCTCGGCAAGGAAACCGGCTTCGACATCACCCAGCTCAAGGGCAGCTACGCGGGTGCGATGGGCTGGGGCCAGTTCATGCCGTCGAGCTATCGGGAGTACGCGGTGGACGGCGACGGCGACGGCAAGCGCGACCTGTTCGACAGCCGCGACGACGTCTTCGCCTCGATCGCCAACTATTTCGCCAAGAAGGGCGGCTGGGTGCGCGGCGGCACCGTCGCCGTACGCGCGACCCGCGATGCCGGCGTCGCGCCGTTCGAGCCCGAGGCGCTCGAGCCGATCTACACGCTTTCGGAACTGCGTGCGCACGGCTACCGGCCGCTGGCCACGGTGCCGAATGGCTCGCCGGCCGTGCCGCTGCGCTTCGAAGGCGCGAACGGGGACGAGTTCTGGCTAGGCTTCCGCAATTTCTACGCGATCACCCGCTATAACATCTCCAAGCATTACGCGATGGCGGTGTACCAGCTGGCCGAATCGATCGCCGGCCGCCAGGTCCCGCCGCTTCCTGCCGCTCCATCGGGAACCGCTCCGGCCCCATGAAGAACATCGTCGTCGCGCTGCTGTGCGCGGGCCTCGCGGCCTGCGCCAGCGCCCCGCGCCCGTCCGCGCCGGTCCCCGCGGTCACGCCGCCCGTGGGGCAGGGCCCGCTCCCGTCCGCGCGTGACTGCTCCTGGTACCGCCCCGCCGAGGAAGACCTCTCCAAGCGCGGCGATTATGTCGCCGGCGGCCTGTATCGCCCGGGCGAAAAAGACCGTGTACCGACGGCGATTCCCGACATCGACTGCATCCCTGAGCCGCAGGTGGTCGCGCTGCCGCGGTCCAAGCTCGGCAACAAGCCGCTGTACTCGGTGCTCGACAAGGAATACCGCGTCCTCGACGACACCCGCGGCTTCGCGGAGGAAGGCCTCGCGTCCTACTACGGCGAGAAGTTCCACGGCCGCCGCACGTCGAACTGGGAGGTGTACGACATGTACGCCTTTTCCGCCGCGCACAAGACGCTGCCGATCCCGAGCTTCGCGCGGGTGACCAACGTCGCAAGCGGCAAATCGGTGGTGGTGCGCGTGAACGATCGCGGCCCGTTCCACGACGGTCGCGTGATGGACCTCAGCCTCGCCGCCGCAGTGAAGCTCGGCATCTATCCCGCCGGCACCGGCCGCGTACGCGTCGAAGCGCTGCAGCCGGGCGACGGCGCTGCGGGCACGACGTTCGCCGCCGCACCGACGACGCGCGCGCCCACGGCGCTCGACACGGCGACGCGCGACTACCGCTACGACGTGCGCAATGCGGACGGTCGACCGAACTCGCAGGGCTTCGACGACTGGATGAAGCAGCGCGGCGTGCGCGTCGCGACCGGGCGGCCCGCAGCGGTTGCCTCCACGGACCGTTCGCTGCCGGCCACGTCGACCAGCGAGCCGGTGGCGGCACCCGAAATCTCCGCACCGGTGCAGGTCGCCGTCTCCGCGCTGCCGGCGCCCGTCGCGACGATCGCGCAGGCTGCCCCCGTCCGGGCCGTACCGACGACGACCGCCGGTTCGATCGTCCTGCAGGTCGCCAGCTTCTCGGCACGCGAGAACGCCGACCGCGCGCTCGCCACGCTGCGCGAGGCCGGCATCGCCGGCGCGCGCCTGGTCGACGCCGTCGCCGAAGGCCAGCCGATCTGGCGCCTGCGCGTCGGCCCGTTGCCGGTCGAGGCGGAAGCGGAACTCGCCGGGCGCCTGCGCGGTCTGGGTTTCGCGACCGCCCGCCGCGTCCGCGACTGAGCCACCGGCGATTGGCCCGCCGGCCCATCGGGTCCAGAATGTCGGCCCCCGTTCGCACCCGCCATCCGCACCCACGCCGGTTCCCCCGGCCCGGAGCCTGCCCCGCATGAAGTCTTCCGTTCGCCTCTCCGGCCTGCTCGCCGCCGGCCTCACCCTGACGCTCGGCCTCGCCGTCGCGCAGACCGGCCCCGCGCCGAACAACCAGCCGCCGCCGGCCGCGATCGACGAGCTGCCGGTGCCGCCGCCGCCGAAGCCGCAGGCGAAGGCCTGGATCCTGATCGACTTCGCGAGCGGCAACGTGCTCGCGGGCGAGAACTACGACACGCAGGTCGACCCGGCGAGCATCACCAAGGTGATGACGAGCTACGTCGTCGCCGCCGAACTCAAGGCCGGCAAGGTCAAGCGCGACGAGCCGGTCATGATGACGGAGAACGCCTGGCGCAAGGGCGGCGCAGGCACGGAAGGCTCGTACTCGGGCTTCGAGGTCAACAAGACCGCGCCGCTGATCGAGATGGAAAAGGGCATGGTCGTGCAGTCGGGCAACGACGCCGCGATCGCGCTCGCCGAACACATCGCGGGCAGCGAGGATGCGTTCGCATCGCTGATGAACCAGTACGCCAAGCGCATCGGCCTGAAAAACACGCACTGGGTGAACCCGGACGGCCTGCCGGCCGAGGGCCACCTGTCGACGGCGCACGATCTCGCGCTGCTCGGCCGCGCGCTGATCCGCGACTTCCCGGAGTCGTACTCGCTCAACAAGATCAAGGAATACACGGTCGGCCCGATCACCCAGACCAACCGCAACCGCCTGCTGTGGCGCGATGCGTCGGTCGACGGCATCAAGACCGGTCACACCGCGGCAGCGGGCTATTGCCTGATGGCGTCGGCCAAGCGCGGCGACCAGCGCCTGGTCTCCGTGGTGATGGGCGAGCCGTCCGACGACCAGCGCATCAACGACTCTCAGGCGCTCCTCAACTGGGGCTTCCGCTTCTTCGAGACGCACAAGCTGTACGACGCGGGCACGCCGATCTCGACGCAGAAGGTGTGGAAGGGCCAGCAGAACGCGGTGCGCCTCGGCCTCGCCGAGCCGATGCTGGTGACGCTGCCGCGCGGCCGCTACGCGCAGCTCAAGCCGGTGATGGACGTGCCGAAGTCGATGGTGGCGCCGATCGCGAAGGGCCAGAAGATCGGCACGGTGCGCGTGATGCTGGGCGCCAAGGTGCTCGCGGAGCGCCCGCTGGTCGCGCTCGACGCGGTCGAGGAGGCGGGCTTCTTCAAGCGCCTCTGGCATGAACTGCTGATGTGGTGGAACAGCTGACGCCCTCGCGCGTGCGAACTCCCGAAGCCGGCCTCGTGCCGGCTTCGTCGTTTTAACGCCCCGGAAACGGCGCGGACCGATCAACGGGCTCTTCACGGCCGGTATGCTGTGCGGGCGGCACGGCCGCTTCCACGCTTTCCACCACCCAGGATCCTTACGCGCATGACAGTCCGGACCGTCCCCCTCCTCGCCGCCCTCGCCCTCGCTGCCGCGCCCCTCCCGGTCGCCGCCAAGAGCGTGGACGACGTCCGCAAGCAGCAGATCAACGAGATTCCGACCTGCGCGCGACCGCTCGGCACGATCTCGGTCCTCGAGCCGGAAGACGCCACCAACTGGTGGACCGGCCAGCAGCTGCCCGCGCCGAGCAAGCTGATCAAGCTGTTCGTGAGCAAGTCGCGCTGCTTCACCCTCGTCGATCGGGGCGCGGGCATGGATGCGGCGATGCGCGAGCGCGAGCTGGCCTCCGGCGGCGAACTGCGCGGGCGCTCGAACATCGGCAAGGGCCAGGTCAAGGCGGCCGACTACGTGATGGTGCCGGACCTGGTCTCGGCGAACGCCAACTCGGGCGGCAATGCCATCGGCGGCCTCATCGGCGGGCTCGTCGGCGGCCGCGCCGGTGCGATCGTCGGCGGCCTCAACTTCAAGAGCAAGACCGCGAACGTGGTGCTGACCGTCACCGACGTGCGCTCGTCCGAGCAGGTCGCGCTCGCCGAAGGCAATGCGAAGAAGACGGACATCGGCTGGGGCGCGGGCGGCGGCCTGTTCGGCGGGGGCGTGCTCGGCGCCGGTGCCGGCGGCTACGCGAACACCGAGGTCGGCCAGGTGATCACCCTCGCCTACCTGCAGGCCTACCACGACATCGTGGCGCAGCTCGGCGGCCTGCCGGCGAATGCCAGCGCCGCCAACGCCACGCAGGCGGTGACGGTCGCCAAGCCCGCGCGCCTGTTTGCCTCGCCGGACGGCAAGGGCAAGGTGGTGCGCAGCCTCGACGTCGGGATGATGCTGTACCCCACCGGCGAGAAGCAGGGCGCGATGTGGCAGGTCGAGGACGAGTTCGGCAACAAGGGCTGGGTGTCGTCGACTTTGCTCGAGATGTCGAAGTAAGCACCGCCCGGACGCCGTTACGTTAACGGCGCTCGACTGCCCCTGACCTCCGGCACACCCCTGTCCGTGCCGGAGGTGCGAGGCTAATAGGCCATTTAGGTGGCCCGGTCGATGATGAAGACGATGGTTGTTGCTCTCCTGCTGGTTACCGGCTCCGCCTGGGCTCAGTCCGGCACCGTGGCCGCGGACGCCCCCGCCGCCGCTCCCGCCGTGGCTGCTGCGCCTGCCACGGCTGCTGCGCCTGCCGCCGCAGGCGAGGACAAGAAGGTCTGCAAGCTGGAGCGCGAGCTCGGCAGCAATCGCGCCAAGCGCGTCTGCCGCACCCGGGCCGAGGTGAATGCGGACGCCGATGCGGCCCGGGCGAGCTTGCAGGACGCCCAGCGCGGCCACTGAGGCCGTGCATTTGCGGACGCACGTCGCAGAGTCGGCGGCCGACGCCGATGGCCGGTCGTTCCCGGCCGACCGGTCGCGCGCCCGCCCGTGGCGATGCGCTAGGCTGCACGCTCGGCATTCCGCGGGTCGCTGACGATGAAAACGGTTCTCCTGGGCGTTGCCCTCCTGCTGGTCACCACCGGTGCTTCGGCTGCACGCTTCGGCCAGGTGGGCCGCCCGGCCGACCTTCCGCAGGACGCCGCCGGCCGCGACCGCATCGAATGCCAGTCGGTGGCGACTTCCGCCTCCGAGTCGAAGCAGGCCTGCCTCACCGCGGGCCAGCGCATGACGGCCGCCGGCAATGCCGAGGCCGCGGCCTCGCAGAAGGCGCTCAGCGATCGCGCGGTCCGCGCCTCGCGCACCGCCGCCGGCATCGCGCAGGACGAGTCCGCGCGCTGAGCTTGAGGATGGCGCCCCGGTCCCCATAATCCGGGAATGGACATCCATTCCGACAATCCCGACCACGGCTTCCAGTTCCCCGGCGAATTCGAGCTGTCCGCGATGGGTCCGGCCGAGGCCGGCCTCGAGTCCGTGCTGCCGCGCCTGCTGATGGAAGGCGGCGTCGACGTCCTGCACGAGGACGTCAGCTGGAAGACGTCGTCCAACGGCAAGTACGTCTCCGTCCGCATCCGCTTCCGCGCGAATGACCGCACCGACCACGAGCGTGCGCATCGACTGCTGCGCGACCATCCGGAAGTGAAGTGGACGCTGTGATCGAGGCCTGCGCCGCATCCGCGGCGCGCGGCGTCTCCGCGGCGCGCGGCGTCTCCGACGCGCCGACCGCCCTCGTCCGCGACCTCGGCCGGCGCGCCTACGAGCCCGTCTGGCGCGCGATGCAGGCGTTCACCGATGCGCGCGACGCCTCCACGCCCGACGAGCTGTGGCTGGTCGAGCACGACCCGGTGTTCACCCTCGGCCAGGCCGGCAAGCCCGAGCACGTGCTGATGGCCGGCGACATTCCCGTGCTGCACGTCGACCGCGGCGGCCAGGTGACCTACCACGGCCCCGGGCAGATCGTGCTGTATCCGTTGCTCGACCTTCGCCGGCTCAAGGTCGGCGTGAAGGATTACGTCTGCCGCATCGAGCAGGCGATGATCGACACGCTCGCCGACTGGAACATCGAAGCGGTGCGGCGCGACGGCGCGCCGGGCGTCTACGTCGCCGATGCGAAGATCGGCGCGCTGGGCATCCGCGTACGCCACGGCTGCACGTTCCACGGCCTCGCCTTCAACATCGCGATGGACCTCGAACCGTTCCGCCGCATCAATCCCTGCGGCTACGCCGGCCTCGCGGTGACGAGCCTGGCCGACCTCGGCGGGCCGTCGGGCCTGGAGGTCGTGAAACCGCAGCTGATCGCGCACGTCGCCCGCCTGTTCGGGCTGTCCACGGTCGAGGCCGCTCCGATCCCGTAACGCGGGCGGACGCCCATGACGCCGGCTGGCACCGGCCGTTGCAGCCGCGTGTCGCCATCGTTCCCGCGCGGTTTTGGCGTTCGCCGGCCGGGCGCGGGACAATACGCACCCGGCTCCGCGCCGGACCGCCCCGCCCCAGGCCGCCGCCATGACCGAGTCCGCCCCGCGCACCATTCCCCTCGCCGTCGTCGATGCCGGCGCGCCCGCGCCGCTGGTCGAGGGGGCGAAGCAGCTGGGCGGCGACAAGATCGGTCGCAGCCCGGTGAAGTTCGAGGACGCCCCGGTGCTGCGCAAGCCGTCGTGGATCCGCGTGCGAATCCCGTCGGGCAACGCGGTCGCGAACCTGAAAGCGAAGCTGCGCGAGAACCGCCTCGTCACCGTCTGCGAGGAAGCCAGCTGCCCGAACATCCACGAATGCTTCGGCCACGGCACCGCGACCTTCATGATCCTCGGCGAGGTCTGCACGCGCCGCTGCAGCTTCTGCGACGTCGCGCACGGCCGGCCCAAGCCGCCGGATGCGGGCGAGCCGCTCAAGCTCGCGCAGACCGTGGCGGACATGGGCCTGCGCTACGTCGTGGTCACCAGCGTCGACCGCGACGACCTGCGCGACGGCGGCGCGCAGCACTTCGTCGACTGCATCCGCGAGATCCGCGCGCATTCGCCGCGCACCAAGATCGAGGTCCTGACCCCGGATTTCCGCGGAAAAGGCCGCATGGATCGCGCGCTCGAGATCCTCGCGACGAATCCGCCCGACGTGTTCAACCACAACATCGAGACGGTGCCGGACCTCTATCCGAACGTGCGGCCCGGCGCGGATTACCAGTGGTCGCTGACGCTGCTGCAGCGCTTCAAGGCGCAGCATCCGGACGTGGGTACCAAGTCGGGCGTGATGCTCGGCCTCGGCGAGACGATGGAGCAGGTGGAAGCCACGCTGCGCGACCTGCGCGCGCACGACGTCGACATGGTGACGATCGGCCAGTACCTGCAGCCCACGCCGCACCACCATCCGGTGATGAAGTACTGGACGCCCGACGAGTTCAAGCATCTCGAGGACTTCGGCTACGCGCTCGGCTTCTCGCACGTGGCCTCGGGCCCGCTGGTGCGTTCGTCCTACCATGCCGACCGCTCGGCGGCCGAAGCAGGTCTCGTCGAGACGGCCTGAGGCGCGGGCGCGCACCGCGCATCCACGCGGCGTACGCGCCCGTAGAGCGCATAGTCGACCGCGGAGCGGACCACGGCCGCTGGATGCGGCTCTTCACATCGTCCTGAACGCACGGCGACGAACGATCGCGCGGGCTTGCGCCCGGCGTCCGCCCGCGTTGTGATGCGGACGACGCCCATGCAACTTCTGGCACTGGGCCGCGGTCTGATCTCAAGTCCACCGTGGTTTCCCGGCGATCCGCCGGACCTGATCGGCGATTCGCCCGGATCCGATGAAGCTCAAGACCCCCCTGCTCGCCCTTCTCCTCGCCGCTCCCGTCGCACTGCTCGCGCGCCCGGACACGACGATCCCGAACGCCCCCACGCCCGACCAGGCGACGGCCGCGAAGCTCGTCTACGGGCTGCTGTCCGACAGCCGCTACGCCTACCGGCCGCGCGTGCTGGACGACACGCTGAGCGCGGACATCTACAAGCGCTACCTCGAGTCGCTCGATCCGAACAAGCAGTTCTTCACGGCGCAGGACGTCGCGAAGTTCGAGCCGTTCCGCACGCAGCTCGACGATGCGATCAAGAGCGGCGACCTGAGCCCCGCGTACGCCATGTTCGCGGCCTATCGCGACCGTGCCGCCGCGCGCATCCAGTACGCGCGCGACCTGCTCAAGCAGGACATCTTCGACTTCGCCGGCAACGACAGCTTCCGCTACGACCGCAAGGACGTCGCCTGGGAGGCCGATGCCGCGTCGCTCGACGCGCTGTGGAAGGCGTCGGTGCGCAACGACTGGCTGCGCCTGAAGCTCGCCGGCAAGAAGCCCGACGAGATCCGCAAGACGCTCGACAAGCGCTACGCGAACCTCGCGCAGGGCATCGGCGAGCTCAAGGGCGAGGACGTGTTCCAGTCCTTCCTCAACAGCTACGCGAACGCGGTCGATCCGCACACGGACTACTTCACCCCGCGCAGCGCCGACAACTTCAACCTCACGATGTCGAACACGCTGGAAGGCATCGGCGCCGTGCTGCAGAAGCAGGACGACGTCGTCGCCATCCGCGAGATCGTGCCCGGCGGCCCCGCCTCGAAGACCGGCCGCGTGAAGCCGGGCGACCGCGTGGTCGCGGTCGGCCAGGGCGGCAACGGCGCGATGGAGGACGTGGTCGGCTGGCGCATCGACGACGTCGTCGCGAAGATCCGCGGCACCAAGGGCACCACGGTGCGGCTCGACATCGTGCCGGCGGAATCGCCGCTCGACGCCAAGCCCGTGCGCGTGAGCATCGTGCGCGACCGCGTGCGGCTCGAGGACCAGGCCGCGAAGGCGCAGACCATCGACGTGCCGGCCGCGAACGGCAAGGCCGCGCAGAAGATCGGCGTGATCAAGCTGCCGGCGTTCTACCAGGACTTCGACGCGCGCCGCCGCGGCGACAAGGACTTCGCGTCCGCCACGCGCGACGTCGCCAAGCTGCTGCGCACGCTGCGCGAGCAGAAGGTCGACGGCGTGGTGCTCGACCTGCGCAACAACGGCGGCGGTTCGCTCGACGAAGCCATCGAGCTCACCGGCCTCTTCATCGACGAGGGCCCGGTGGTGCAGGTGCGCGAGTCGGGTGGCCGCGTCACCGTCAACGGCGACGACGACAAGCAGATCGCATGGGAAGGCCCGCTCGCGGTGTTGATCAACCGCGGCTCGGCATCGGCGTCGGAGATCTTCGCCGGCGCGATCCAGGACTACGGTCGCGGGCTGATCATCGGCGAGCAGACGTTCGGCAAGGGCACCGTGCAGACGCTGCTCGACCTCGACCGCTGGCCGGCGAACGAGGCCGCGCGCTTCGGGCAGGTCAAGCTCACCGTGCAGCAGTTCTTCCGCGTGAGCGGCAGCTCGACGCAGCACAAGGGCGTGGTGCCCGACATCGCCTTCCCGGCGTCGGTGGACGCGAGCGAGTTCGGCGAGAGCACCTACGACAATGCGCTGCCGTGGGCGCGCATCGCCGCGGTGCCGCATACCGAGTACGGCGACTTCCGCCCGATCCTGCCGACGCTCGAACAGCGCCACCAGCAGCGCATCGCCGCCGATCCCGAGTTCCAGTGGTGGACGGCCGACGTCGCGCAGTTCCGCAAGGAACGCGCGGAGAAGGCGGTGTCGCTCAACGAGGCCGAGCGCCGCGGCGAGCGCGACCGCGAGGACGCCAAGCGCAAGCAGCGGCAGGCCGAGCGCGCGAAGCTGGGCATCGCGCTCGACCCGCTCGCCGAGGACGACGACGACGGCCTGCAGGCGAACGAGCGCGACATCGCCAAGGACGCGCAGCGCGACAAGCTCGCCGAGAAGCGCCCGGACCCGCTGCTGCGCGAGGCCGCGGCAATCCTCGGCGACGCGGTGAAGGTGCTCAACGGCGACCGCCAGCTGTCGGCGAAGGTGCTGCCGACCGCGCGCAGCCCGGGTCACTGGGCCGACTGAGCCGGCATCGCAAGGAACGGATAGCGGGCGCCTTCGGGCGCCCGTTATGTTTCCGGCCATGGACCTTCCGCCCGACGACAAGCTCGACCACGCGCGCCGCCTGCTCGACACCGGCGAGCCGTCACTGCGCGAGCTCGCCGACGCCGTCGGCTGGAGCCCCGCGCACCTGCAACGCCGCTTCGCCGCCCGCTTCGGCCTGAGCCCGGCCGACTACCTGGCGCAACGCAAGCTCGGCCGCCTGAAGCAGGCGCTGCGCGACGGCGCCGACGTCACCACCGCGGTCTACGCCGCGGGCTACGGCTCGCCGTCGCGCGTCTATGAGGCGGGCGCGGCGCGGCTGGGCATGGCGCCGTCGCGCTACCGCACCGGCGGCGCGGGCGAGGCCGTGCGCTGGTCCGTCATCGACACCGCGCTCGGGCGGGCACTGGTCGCCGCGACGTCGCGCGGGCTGTGCGCGATCGAGCTGGGCGAGGACGAGGCCGCGCTCGAGGCCCGGCTGCGCCGCGAGTTCCCGCGCGCCACGCTCGAGCGCGTCGACGAGGGCCGCGACGACTTCCTCGCACCGCGCCTGCAGGCCGTCGCCGACGCCCTCGCGGGACAGGCTGCGGACGTCGAACTGGACCTGGTCGGCACCGCCTTCCAGAAGCGCGTCTGGGACGCGCTCATGCGCATCCCGCGCGGCGAGACCCGGAGCTACGCCGAGCTCGCCGGCAGCCTGGGGGCGCCCCGGGGCGCCCGCGCGGTGGCCCGCGCCTGCGCGGGCAATCGGCTGGCGGTGGTCGTGCCCTGCCATCGCGTCGTGCGCGGCGACGGCTCGCTGGGCGGCTACCGCTGGGGCCTGCCACTGAAGCAGGCGATCCTCGCGCGCGAAGCCGGCTAGGGCACGCACCTGCCGGCACGGGATACCGTCCGCGTGCGGCGCGTCCGATCCGTACCCCGGATGGCGCCGGCCCGCCCCGGAGCCCGCATGACCTCCCTGCCCGACCAGGCCGCGCTGCTCGCCGCCGTCAGCGATGCCTCGACGGACGTCATCTACGTCAAGGATCGCGGCGGCCGGCTGCTCTACGTGAATCCGGCGACGCTGCGCCTGATCGGCAAGCCCGCGGAGCAGGTCCTCGGCCGCACCGATGCGGAGCTGCTGGACGATCCCGACGCCGCCGCGAGGGTGATGGCGAACGACGCGCGGATCATGGCGGCGGGCGTCGCCGAGGAAGTCGAGGAAATCGTGCCCGATGCCGACGGGCGCGCCTGCGTCTGGCTGTCGCGCAAGATGCCCTACGTCGACGACGGCGGGCAGGTCATCGGGCTGCTCGGCATCTCGCGCGACATCACCGAGCGCAAGCGCCTGGACAACGCGTTGCGCGAGTCGCGCAACGCGATGCAGCGCATCCTCGACAGCATCACCGACGGCCTGGCCGTGCTCGATACGGACTGCAACTACACGTACCTCAACGAGCAGGGCGCGCGACTGCTGGGCGTGGAGCGCGATGCGCTGCTCGGCCGCAACCTGTGGGCCGAGTACCCGCATGCCTACGACAGCCCGTTCGGCCGCGCGTATCGCGGCGCGATGGAGGGCGGCCGTCCCACGGAGGTGGAGGCCTTCTATCCCGAGCCTTTGAACGTCTGGATGGAGGCGCACTGCTATCCCGGCCCGGGCGAGCTGTCGGTCTTCTCCCGCGACGTGACGCAACGCCACGTCGACGCCGAGGCGCCCGCCTCGAGCGAGCACCGGCTGCGCCGCGTCTTCGAGGCCAGCCCGATGGGCATGGTCACGGGCGATGCGGACGGCCGCATCCTCACCGCGAACGATGCCTTCCTGCGCATCGTCGGCCATGACCGCGCCGACCTCGAAGCCGGCCGCGTGCGGTGGGACCGGATCACGCCGCCGGACATGCTCGCGCTCGACTACGCCGCGATCGCCGAGGCGCGCGAGCACGGCCTGTGCACGCCCTACGAGAAGGAATACGTCCGCGCCGACGGCACACGGATCCCGGTGATGGTGGGCCTCGCGCATTTCGACGACGGCCAGCTGATCGCCTTCGTCATCGACATTGCTGCCCGCAAACAGGCCGAGCGTGCGCTGCAGGACACCGTGAAGCGCAAGGACGAATTCCTCGCGATGCTCGCGCACGAGCTGCGCAATCCGCTCGCCCCGCTCGGCACCGCGCACCTGCTGCGCATGGCGCCCGGCGACACGGCGCGCGTCGCGGCGCTCGCGGACGTGGTCGACCGCCAGGTGCGCCACCTCACCGATCTGGTCGACGACCTGCTCGACGTCTCGCGCGTGACGCGCGGCCTCGTCGAACTCGCGCGCGACCCCGTCGACCTCGGCGCCACCGTCGCGGCCGCCGTCGAGCAGGCGCGACCGCTGATCGAGTCGCGCGGGCATGCGCTGGACGTCGACGTCCGCGCGGCCGGCGCGCAGGTCACCGGCGATGCGAACCGCCTTGTGCAGGTGCTCTGCAACCTGCTCAACAATGCGGCGAAGTACACGCCGCCGGGCGGCCGCATCACGCTCGAGGCCGGGATCGAATCCGGCGAGGTGGTGATGCGCGTGCGCGACACCGGCTTCGGCATCGCCGCCGACCTGCTGCCCTTCGTCTTCGACCTGTTCACGCAGGCCGCGCGTACGCCGGACCGCACGCAGGGCGGCCTCGGCATCGGGCTCGCACTGGTGCGCAGCATCGTCGAACTTCATGGCGGCAGCATCGCCGCCGAGAGCGCGGGCGCGGGCCGCGGCAGCACGGTGCGCCTGCCGCTCGCGCGCGTGGCCGCGGCCAGCGCGCCGGACACGCCGATCGCACTGCCCGCCGGCGAGGGCCGCGTGCTTGTGGTCGACGACAACCGCGATGCGGCGCAGACGCTCGCCGAACTGCTGCGCCTCGTCGGCTATAGCGTCACCGTCGCCGATTCGGGGCGCGCGGCGCTGCAGGCCGAAGGCGGCCCGTGGACGGCCTGCGTGCTCGACATCGGACTGCCGGACATCACCGGCCACGAACTCGCCCGGCGGCTACGCGCCAGTGCGCAGGGCGAGGGCGCCGTGCTCATCGCGCTCACCGGTTACGGGCAGGACCGCGACCTGCGCCTCTCGCGCGACGCCGGCTTCGACCACCACTTCGTCAAGCCGGTCGATCCGGCGACGCTGCTGCGGGCCCTCGGTCCACGCGTTCCCGCCTGAGCGGATTCGCGTCGCGGCGGCGCCCGGCGGTGGCGCCGGTCGCGCCCCGGCATCGGCACGCAGATGCTCCGTCGCGTGCTCCAGCAGCGCGCGGCATTGCGCCAGCGCCGCCTCGGCTTCGCGCAGGGCCTCGTGCGCCGGCGCAGGGGCGGGGCCGAGGAGCTCGCGTCCGACACTCGCGGCCACGCCCGCGGTGCTCACCGCACTGCGCAACTCGTGCAACCAGCGGGCATGCGACGTCGCGGTGTCGACGGTCCAGATCGGACGGCCCATCCCGGTACCCCCGGCCGGATCCCGGCCTTCACCCCTTGTTGACGCCACGCTATCGGGTGGGGGTACGGCCGCTCAAGCGCGACAGTCGCCTTGCAGCCGCTCATCGAACTGAACACCGGGGCGATCGCGTGCCGATCGATTCGCCGCATCGTCGCCCGCGGTCGTTGCGCCGGCGGTGCCGACGGCCGCCGCGGGCAGCCGCTACGCTTGCCGTCTACGCCGCGCGCCGCGGCCCGCCCACGGGGCTTCGATGTCTTCTCCCGCGCACCGCGCGCCCGCCCCGCTCGCCGTGGGCCTCGCGCTGGCCTCGCTGTACATCCTCTGGGGCTCGACCTACCTCGCCATCCGCTTCGCGCTGAAGGGCTATCCGCCGTTCCTGCTCGGCGCCTGCCGCATGTTCATCGCCGGACTGTTGATGTTCGTGGTGCTGCGCCTGCGCGGCACGCCCGGCCCGAACGCGAAGCAGTGGCGCACGCTCGGCGTGCTGTCGATCTTCATGGTGCTGCTGTCGAACGGGCTGGTGAACCTCGCCGAGACGCAGGTGAGTTCCGGGCTCGCGGCGATCGCGGTCGCGTCGATGCCGCTGTTCGCGGGCCTGTTCGCGATGCTGCGCGGCCGGCATCCCACGCGCATCGAATGGGCCGGCCTCGTCGTCGGCTTCCTGGGGGTGGTCTGGCTCAATGCGGGCAGTGCGCTGCGCGGCTCCACGCTCGGTCTCGTCTGCCTGACGATCGCACCGATCGCCTGGGCCTGGGGCTCGATCTGGAGCCGAGACCAAGAGTTGCCGGAACCCTTCATGGCCGCCTCCGGACAGATGATCGCCGGCAGCGCCTGGATGCTCCTCGCCGCACTGCTGCACGGCGAGCGCTTCGCCGGCGTGCCCGATGCGGCGTCGACCGCGGCGATGCTCTACCTCGTCGTCGCCGGCAGCATCTTCGGCTTCACCGCCTACATCTGGCTGCTGCACCACGTGCGGCCCGCGCTCGCGACGAGCTACGCCTACGTCAATCCGCCGCTCGCCGTGGTGTTCGGCGCGCTGCTGGGCGGCGAGACGTTCAGCGCGCACGACGTCGGCGCGATGGCGGTGATCCTCGTCGGCGTGGTGATCATCACGCTGGCGAAGTCGCGCTCGACGAAGCCGGCGGTCGCGGAAAGCGAACCGCCGGCGTGAGCCTCACTGTGCGCGCAGCGCCTCGGTGACTTCCATGCGTGCCGCGCGCAGTGCCGGGAACAGGCCGCCGATGAGGCCGATGCCCAGCGCCCACTTCAGGCCCGTCCACAGCAGCTCGGGCGTGACGCGGAACTGGAACACGACCTGGCTGAAGTTGTTGCCCAGCGTCGACACCGTGTAGCCGTTGAACACGCCCCAGGCGATCAGGGCCCCGAGCGTGCCGCCCACCAGCGCGAGCAGCATCGTTTCCAGCATCACCGCCGTGACCACGGGCGTGCCGCGGAACCCGAGCGCGCGCATCGTGGCGATCTCGCGCGCCCGGCCCGACACCGCGGCATACATCGAATTGAGCGCGCCGAACACCGCGCCCAGCGCCATGATCGAACCGATCACCTTGCCGAGGATCGCGAGCAGGCTGGCGAGCCGCTCCGACTGCTTGGCGTAGTAGTCGCGCGTGGTCGAGACATCGAGCTTGAGGCGCGGGTCCGCGGCCAGCGATGCCTTCAGGCGCTTGAAGCCGCCCTTGCCGTCGAGCTTCGCGGTGACCGACTGGAATGCCTGGCGCTGGTAGGCCGGGCCGAGCACGTCGACGTCCGCCCACAGCTCGGAGTCGTGCGAATCGCCCGAGGCGAAGACACCGACCACCGTCCACGCCTGGTTCGCGAGCTTCAGCGTGCGACCGACCTCGAGCCCCCGGAACTGCTGCTGCGCGCCACGACCGACCACGATCTCGCGCAGGCCGCCGTTGAAGCGTCGACCTTCGACGATCTTGAGCTTCGGACGCAGGGCCCACGCCGCCGGGCCGACGCCGCGGAACTGCACGTTGGTGTCGGTGCCGTCGGCGCGGCTGGGCAGGTTCACCACCTGCGAGAGCTCGGCCGACACCAGCGCACGGCCGTCGGGACCGCGCGCGATGCCGTCGAGCGATTCGATCAGCGGCACCTGGTCGCGGGTGATGACCGAATTGGTCTCGGCCTGCGAACCGCCGCGCAGGATGATCGCGGTGTCCGTGCCGCCGGTGCTCGCCAGCGTGGCGCGGAAGCCTTCGCCCATCGCGAGCATCGCGACCAGCACGCCGACGACGCCCGCGATGCCGACCACCACCACCGACGACGCGCCGAGCCGCTGCGGCAGCCCGGCGATGCCGACCTGCGTCGCCGCGAGCGCGAGGCGGCCGCCGCGCGTGAGCAGCAGCCAGGCGGCGACGAGGACCGCCAGCGCGAGCACCGCGAACCAGGGCAGCACGCCCCAGACGACGAGGATCGCGACCAACAGGAGCACCATGCCGAGGTTGGCGCCGATCCGCTTCAGGCGGGCGAAAAGAGCGTTGATGCGCATGTCCGTTCTCCTCAACGGCCCGCGAGGGCGTCGACGATGTTGAGCCGCATGCCGCGCAGGGCGGGCAGCAGGCCGGCGAGGACGCCGAAGACGAGCATCAGCACGAGGCCGGTCGTCCAGCTTTCCGGCGGCAGGTTCGACGGCAGCGCGATGAAGCCGCCGCTGCCCTTGCTCACGACCTTCATCGCGAGCGGTGCGCAGGCCAGGCCCAGCACGGCGCCGATGGCGACGAGCAGGATCGATTCGCCCAGCACCAGCGAGAGCACGCTGCGGTCGCTGAAGCCGATCGTCTTGAGCACCGCGAGCTCCGGGATGCGCTCGCGCACCGCCTGCGCCATCGTGTTGCCGGTGAGCAGCAGCAGCGTGAAGAACACCGCGCCCATGATCGCGGTGACGATCAGGCCGATGTCACCGATCTGCTTGGCGAACGACTGGTTGAACGCCTCTTCGGTCTGCGTCTTGGTCTCGTGGTCGGAGTTCGCGCTGAGCGCGTCGATCGCCTTGGAGACGCGGTTCGCGGACTCCGCCTTGTCGAGCTGCACGATGTACCAGCCGACGCGGCCCTTCACGTAGTCGTTGGACTCGTCGAAATAGTTCCAGTGGAAGAACAGCACCTGCTCCTGGCCCTTCTGCTTCTCGTCCTCGATGCGGAAGATGCCGTCGAGCTTGAGCGGCCAGTCGTTGCTGCCCTTGGTCGGGAAGATCGTCGCCTGCAGCGGGATCGTGTCGCCGACCTTCCAGCCGAACTTCTTCGCGAGCGCCTCGCCGACGATCGCGCCCTGCCGGTTCGCTTCCCAGGCCTTGCGCTGCGCGGGCGGCAGCTTGAACTCCGGATACAGGTCGAGATAGCCCGGCCCGACGGAGAAGTTCGGGAAGAAGTTCTTCGGGTCGCGGTAGATGCCGCCGAACCACGCCGCGTACGACGACTGCCGCACGCCCGGGATCGAGGCGATGCGCGTGTCGAGGCTGTAGGGGAGCATCTGCGTGATCGACAGGCGCGAGGCCACGACCATGCGGTTGGCGCCGGTGACGTTGCCGCCGGAATTGAAGGCGACGCGGACGGAGTCGAGCATGCCGAACAGGAAGAAGGCGACGAAGACCGACAGCAGCGTCAGCAACGTGCGCGTCTTGCTGCGGAACAGCGAAGCCCAGATGAGGTGCAGGTATTTCATGGCCGTCCCCTGGAGGTCGGATGGCTCCGCGTGGGCGGAGGAGCGGCGCGATCCGCGCCGCGACGGATCAGTGCACGGCCACCGGTTCGGTGACCAGCACGCCCTTGTCGAGGTGCACGGTGCGGCGCGCGTGGTCGGCCGCCTTCGGATCGTGGGTGACCATCACGATCGTCTTGCCGTGCTCGCGGTTGAGCGTCTGCAAAAGCGCGAGGATCTCCTCCGCGCTCTGGCGGTCGAGGTCGCCGGTCGGCTCGTCGCAGATCAGCAGGCGCGGGTCGGAGACGATGGCGCGGGCGATCGCGACGCGCTGCTGCTGGCCGCCGGACAGTTCGTTGGGCTTGTGCTTCGCGCGGTCCGCCAGGCCGACCAGCTGCAGCGCGATCGAGGCATTGCGTGCGCGCTGCGCGCCGTTGAGCTTCGTCAGCAGCAGCGGCAGCTCGACGTTCTTCTGCGCGCTGAGCGTGGGCATCAGGTTGTAGAACTGGAAGACGAAGCCGACGTTGTCGCTGCGCCACTGCGCGAGCTCGCCGGCGCGCAGCGTGTCGATGCGGCGGCCGGCGATCTCGATCTCGCCGCCGCTCGGCGTGTCGAGCCCGCCGATGAGGTTCAGCAGCGTCGACTTGCCGGAACCCGACGGGCCCATCAGGGCGACGAAGTCGCCTTCCGGGATCTCGAGGTCGATGCCGTGCAGCACCTGCACGCGTTCGGCGCCGCGCTGGTAGGTCTTGCGGAGGTCACGGATGTGGACGAGCGGGGACATGGCGGACTCCTGCCGGGAACTCGAAGGGACGACGCGACCCGGGCCGACGCGTTGCGCGGCCGTGATGCGTCTCGACTGCCGGCGCGGCCTCGCGGCCACGCCGTGGAACTCATTCGGTGGCGGCGTCCGGATCGGCGGCGACGCGCACGCGTGCGCCGTCGGCCAGCGCATCGCCGGGCTCCAGCACCACGCGCTCGCCGCCGGCGAGGCCCGACAGCACCTCGCGGTCGTCGCCGAGCGTGCGGCCGAGCTGCACTTCGCGGCGCGCGGCGGTCGCCTTCGCGCCCTCGCCTTCGACCACGAACACGATCGACTTGCCGTCGCGCTCCACGATGGCCGCGGCCGGGGCGAGCGCGCCCGGCTTGCGCGCCTGCGCGGGCTCGGCCTTCTCGAGGAAGCTCACGCGCACGCCCATGTCCGGCACGATGCGGGCGTCGCGCTGGCCGAGGCCGACGCGCACCTTGACCGTCGCCTTGCCGCGGTCGGCGGTGGGAATGATCGCGATCACCTGGCCGGGAATGCGCCAGTCGGGATACGCATTGAGCACCGACTCCACCGGCATGCCCGGCTTGACGCGCCCGATGAAGGATTCGCCGACGTCGACTTCGACCTCGAGCGAATCCATGTCGACGATGGTGCCGATGCCGGTGCGGGTGAAGCCGCCGCCGGCCGACAGCGGCGAGACGATCTCGCCGGGCTGCGCGGCCTTGGCGATCACGACGCCCGAGAACGGCGCGCGCACGATGGTGTTGTCCACGCCGTTCTCGGCGATGCGTAGGCTCGCGCCGGACACCTGCGCATTGCGCTGCGCCGTGCCCAGCTGCGCGCGGAGCGCATCGCGCTGCGCGACGGCCTGGTCGTACTGCGCCTTCGACACCAGCTGCTGGCGCACGAGGGACGACAGCCGGCGCGCGTTCGCCTCGGCTTCGCGCAGCTGCGCCTGCACGTTGGCGATCTGGCTGCGCGAGGCGGCGAGCTGCGCGGTCGACAGCGCGCGCTGCGCGTCGGCGTCGATCGGATCGAGCGTCGCCATGATGTCGCCGGCCTCGACGCGCTGGCCTTCCTCGATGCGTACTTCCCGCACCTTGCCCGTGATCTTCGACGAGACGGTGGCCATGCGCCGTGCGACGACGTAGCCGGTCGCATCCAGCACCGCCCCGCTCGCGCCGCCCGCGCCCACGGCGGTGACGTCGCCCACGCGCACCTCGGTGCCACGGTTGCCGGGCGAGTCGATGCAGGGCTGGATCTACGCCCCCAT
>NZ_BAAGAB020000014.1:0-50058 GCF_047159895.1 Lysobacter xanthus | reverse complement strand
AATCCGGCGGACCTGAAGACGGACGTCTATCGCTCGTCGGGCGCCGGCGGCCAGCACGTCAACAAGACGGAATCGGCAACGTCGACGGGCAGGCGCAGGTGCGTCCGGTCGGCGGCCGCTGGCGCGGCACGGCGCGCGTGACGTCGCCGGAGGGTGGATTCCGCCTCGATGCCACGCAGTCGCGCGACCTCGTGCGCTGGCGTGGCCTCGATGCGCGCCTGGTGTTCGATCCGCAGCGGGTGCAGGTCGACCTCGCCTCCGGCCTGTTCGACCGCGGCCGCGTGCAGGGCCGCGTGGCGATGGGCTGGGCCGCGCATGCGCCGCTGTCCGGCGCGCTCGATGTCTCGACGGACGAGCTGGCGTTCCTCGAACTGTTCTCGCCCGACATCGTCGATCCGCGCGGACGCATCGACGGCCGCATCAGCCTCGGCGGCACGCGGCTCGCCCCGCGGCTCGGCGGGCAGGCGCGGCTGACCGGCTTCACCACCGAGCTGCCGGCACTCGGCCTGCAACTGACGCAGGGCGAGGCGCGGCTCGACGCGCAGCCCGACGGCACCGCGCGCATCACCGGCCGCGTGCGCTCCGGCGACGGCGTGCTCGACATCGACGGCCGCCTCGGCTGGCAGGGCGCCGGTGCGCCCCTCGACCTGCACGTGCGCGGCACCAACGTGCAGGTCGCGAACACGCGCGAACTGCGTGCGGTCGCCAATCCCGACGTGCAGGTGCGCACCTCGGCGGGCGAGCCGATCCGTGTCACCGGCACGGTGGTCGTGCCGTCGGCGCTGCTGATGCTCGAGCGGCTCGACCGTCCGGTGAAGACCTCGGCCGATGTCGTCGTGCTCGATCCGATCGACCCCGAGGCGAAGGTGAAGGCGCCGCTCGCGCTCGACCTCGCGGTGGTGGCGGGCGACGACGTCCGCCTGCAGGGCTTCGGCCTCGACGGCAAGCTCGCCGGTCGCGTGCAGGTGCACAGCGTGCCCGGCGGCGACCTCACCGCGCGCGGGCGCATGGACGTCTCGGGGCGCTACGTCGCCTACGGTCAGCGGCTGACCATCAGCCGTGGCGCGCTGGCCTGGCAGGGCGGCGCGATCGCCAATCCACTGCTCGACATCCGCGCCGAGCGCGACGTCGGCGGCGTGACCGCGGGCATCGACGTCGCCGGACGCGCGAAGTCGCCGCGTGCGAACGTGTGGTCGAGCAATGGCGCGACGCAGTCGGAAGCCCTGTCGATGCTCGCGCTCGGCCGCCCGCTGGGCAGCGTCGGCGGCGAGCAGGGCCGGCAGATCGGGGCGGCGAGCGCCGCCCTTTCGGCGGGTGGTTCGCTGCTCGCCGCGGAACTCGGCTCCCGGCTCGGGCTCGACGACGCCGGCGTGATCGAGAGCCGAACGCTCGGCGGGAGCGTGCTCGGCATCGGCAAGTACCTGTCGCCGCGGCTCTACGTCGGCTACGGGGTTTCGCTCTTCGGCGCCGGGCAGGTGCTCACGCTCAAGTACCTGATCCGCCGCGGCGTCGACATGACGTTCGAGTCGAGCAGCGTCGAGAGCCGCGCCTCGCTCAACTACCGCAAGGAACGCTGATCACGCGGCATCGCGACGGCGCGCGCTAGCGTCGTCCGACATGGCACGAGGATCACGTCGATGAGCAAGCTGCGCGGCGACCAGCCCGGTCACGAAGAAGTGCATCACGAGCGCGGCGAACTGCGGAAGCCGCTCGACCGCCACGAGGAGCCCGGCCAGGGCGGCTCGCTGTCGCCGCCGAACGACGGGCACGAGCGCGACAGGCGACGCGACCCGGCGGCGGAGCCGCGGACGGAGACCGCACCGGTAGGCACTCCGCGCGCGGACGGCGGCAACGCGACGGGCTGACGATCGCGCGGGACGGATGTGCGCGGCGGTGTTCGCCGGTGCATATCGTGGCGTGTCGCGTCGCGCGATGCGCATCGCATTTGAACGGGGTCTCGGGCGCAACGAACATCGCGTGCCGGCGAAGTGCGCCTCCAGCGTATTCGACGCGGACCCGCCGTCTCGACGCGCTGCACCCGCAAAGGCGGGGCTCGGCGACGCTCACGCGTTGGCCGTCCAAGATCGGTGCACGGGTTGCCGGCGCGAGGCCCGCGCACCGCGACCGCCGCCGACGCCGTTCCGCATCGGCCAAAAAAAACCCGCGCCATGAAGGCGCGGGTCGGTGTCGCGTCGGAAACCGGCCGTGGCCGGTCGCCGTGGGTGGATCAGGCGCCGCCGCCGAGCTTGCTCTGGATCTGCTTGGCCTGGTCGAGGTGCTTCTGCACCGCGTCGCGCGTCATCTGCAGGTGCTGCTTGACGGCGGCGTCGGTCGCGGCCGGCAGCAGCATGCTGTCGAGCTTGGTCAGCGTGTCCTGGTGACCCATCACCATCGCGTCCATGTAGGCCTTCGCATAAGCGTCGCCGTCGAGCGCGGCGAGTTGCTGCATCTCGGCCTCGCCCTTGGCCTTCATGTCCGACAGCGTCGGCGAGTCGCCCGGCGCCGGGCCGTTCTTCTCGAGCAGCGACGTGGTCATCGTCATGTTCTTGCTGTGCTCGGTCTGCATCATGTTGGCGTAGGCCAGCACGTCGCCGGTGACCTTCTTCGACTTCGCCTGCTCGGCCGCCTTCACTTCGTGCTCGTTCACGGCGTTGAGCAGGGCGAGCGCTTCCGGCTGGCTCGGCGTCGCCATGTTGCCGGCGGCGGCCGGGTCGGTGGCCGGCGCGGTCGGCGCGCCGTCGGCGGTGGTGCCCGGCGTGGTCGCGTCGCTGGTCGCGGTGTCGGCGGTGGCGGCCGGCGTGTTGTTGGTGCCGCCGTTGGCGTCCTCGTTGCGGTTGCAGGCGGCGGTGCCGAACAGCACCAGCGCGGCGATGGCCAGCGCGAGCGGGGTCTTCGAATTCATGGGGGTGTCTCCATCTATGGATACAGCGCTGGGCTGCGGGAAAGCGAGCCGTTGAGGCCGAGGCGGGACGCTACCCCCGTTCATCGTCAGGGACCGTGAAGGCACGGACGTTGCGCAGGCCCGCATGTGTGCACGCCGACGGACGGCGCGCCGTCGCGTTCTGCCCGCAACGTTCCCGACGATGCAGCCGCCCACCGACACGACCGCGCGTGCGTCGCCGAAGCCGTCATTCCTCACGCGGCTTCGACGCCGGCAGCCGCGTTCGCGATCGACGACGACACCACCTGACGCCGGGATCACGAGGCCGGTGGCACGGTGATCGCCTGGCTTCCCTCCACCTGACACGGGTGCTCCCATGAATGCGATCGAACTGCTGAAAGCCGACCACGAGAAAGTGCGCGGGCTCTTCGAACAGCTGACCAAGACCACGAAGCGCGCCGAGAAGACGCGCGTCGAACTGCTCGAGAAGATCCGCCTCGAACTCGACGTGCACACGCAGATCGAGGAAGAGATCTTCTATCCCGCGCTGAAGGAAGCGGTCGGTGAGTCCGAGGACGAGGCGATGATCTTCGAGGCGCTCGAGGAGCACCGCGCCGCCGGTGAACTCGTGCTGCCCGACCTGCTCGCCACCGACATCACCAGCGACCGTTTCAGCGGGCGCGCGAAGGTGCTGAAGGAACTCGTCGAGCATCACGCCGAGGAAGAAGAGAAGGAAATGTTCAAGACCGCGCGCGAAGTGCTCGGTCGTGAGCGCCTCGCCGAACTCGGCGAGCAGATGGCCGCGCGCAAGCGCGAGCTGATGGAGATGGGCGCGGAGCAGATCGAACTGCTCAAGAAGCAGATGGGCCAGGTCGGCTCGGAGCAGTCGCCGCCGCGCGCCTCGCTGCAGTAATCGTCCGTCGTAGAAACATCGAAACGCCCGCCTCGCGCGTGCGTTTCGCGTTGTGGGCTCAGCGGGCGTCGAGCACCGCGCCGCGCAGCCGCGGCCGGCCGTCGACGACGTCGGTCCAGGCGACGTGCAGGCGCCCGCCGGCGAGTGCCAGTCGCGGCAGGCCCGTGCCGCGTCCACGGCCCTGCAGGCGCGCGATCTCCAGGCGCGTCGCGACACGCGCGCCGTCCGCGCTCATGCGCGCGAGTTGCAGCGATTGCCCGCGTGCATCCTCGCGCAGCCACGCCACCCAGGCGCCGCCCGCATCGAGCGCGGTGTCGACGCGGCCGAGCACCTCGCTGCCCTGGTCGACGAGCACCGGCGGCGAGAAGTGCGTGCCGGCGTCGACGCTGCGCGCGAAGCGCACGCTCGGCGCGCTGCCGGCGCCCGTGTACCAGGCGACGACCGCCTCGTTGTCGCGTGCGCTCACCGACGGCCCGTTGACCGGGCACGCCGGCATGGTCCATCGATCCGCATTGACCAGGACGGGCGCCGTCCACGCGCCCTGCTCCAGCCGCGTCGCCGCGATGTCGCGGATCTCCTCGGGCGTGCGATCGCGGTAGACGAGCAGGGCGCCGCGCGCGGTGGCCGCGACGTCGGTCTGGCAGCAGTCGCAGGTCGAGGCGTCGATCTCGGCCTCGTCGTGGCGCGCCAGCGACGCATCGAATGCCGCGCTGCGCAGCGTCATCATCGCGCGCCCGCCGGCGTGGTGATCGTGCCCGGCGCCCGCGGTCGCGCGGCCATCAAGCCAGGCGACGCGCAGGCGATCGCGACCTTCGGTCCACAACGAGACGAAGCCGTGTTCGGTCGGCGTGCCGTCGTCGTTGACCGCGACCGGCGGCGACCAGGTCGCGCCGTCGTCGGCCGAGCGCGACAGCACGACGTCGTAGGCGTAGGTCGACGCCGCGGACTTGCGCAGCCAGTGCGCCCACAGCGCGCCGTCGGGCGTGGCCGCGATGTGCGGCGTGTCCGCCCAGTTGACGAACCAGTCGCCGCCTTCCGCAATCGTGCGCGGCGCGCTCCAGCCCTGCGCGGTGCTGCGCGAAAACCGGAGTGCATGGCCGGCCGCGGATTTCTCGATCCACGCGAGCAGCAGGCCGCGCTCGGTCGCGACGAGCGCGGGTTGCGCGCCGCCGTCGACCGGCATCGGCCAGTCGCGCGCGGCGAGCGGTGCGGGCGCGGCCTTCGGCGCGGCGGGCGGCGGCGGGGGCGCGCTGCAGGCGGCGAGCAGGAGCGTGGCGAGCAATGCGGGACGGATCGACATCCGGGCACCGTAGCCGAACGCGATCGCGCCGCGCTACGCGACCTGCCCGCGTCGGTCGCGCATCAGGTGCACCAGCAGCAGCGAGACCGCCGCGGGCGTCACTCCCGGAATACGCTGTGCCTGTCCGATCGTCTGCGGCCGGACGCGTTCGAGCTTGCCGAGCACTTCCGCCGACAGCCCGCGCACCTGTGCATAGTCGAACGTGGCGGGAATGCCGGTCGCCTCGTTGCGGCGCGCACGATCGATCTCCTCGCGCTGGCGGTCGAGGTAGCCGGCGTACTTCACGCCGATCTCGACCTGCTCGGCGACGTCGGCATCCTCGACCGCGGGCCCGAGCGACGGCACGCGCAGCAGCCGCGCGTAGTCGAGTTCCGGACGCTTGAGCAGGTCGAGCGCGTTCGTCTCGCGGGAAACCTCGACGCCTAGCGTGTCCGCGATCTCGCGGCCGAGCGCATTGTTCGGCGCGGCCCAGGCGGCGGCGAGGCGCGCGGCCTCGCGCTCGACGGCCTCGCGCTTGGCCGAAAAGCGCGACCAGCGCGCGTCGTCCACGAGGCCGAGTTCGCGACCGACCGGCGTGAGCCGTGCATCCGCATTGTCCTCGCGCAACTGCAGCCGGTATTCGGCGCGCGAGGTGAACATGCGGTACGGCTCGCTTGTGCCCTGCGTGGTCAGATCGTCGACGAGCACGCCGAGATAGGCCTCGTCGCGACGGGGGCTCCAGCCGTCGGCGCCGCGCACGAAGCGTGCGGCGTTGACGCCGGCGAGCAGGCCCTGCGCCGCGGCTTCCTCGTAGCCGGTGGTGCCGTTGATCTGGCCGGCGAAGAACAGGCCGGCGATCGACTTGGTCTCCAGCGTAGTCTTGAGTCCGCGCGGATCGAAGAAGTCGTATTCGATGGCGTAGCCCGGCCGCGTGATGTGCGCGGCCTCGAAGCCACGGATGCTGCGCACGAGCGCGAGCTGCACGTCGAACGGCAGCGAGGTGCTCATGCCGTTCGGATAGATCTCGGCGACGCCCAGGCCCTCGGGCTCGACGAAGATCTGGTGCGACGCCTTCTCGGCGAAACGCACCACCTTGTCCTCGATGGACGGGCAATACCGCGGGCCGATGCCCTCGATCTGGCCGGTGTAGAGCGGGCTGCGGTCGAGTGCGCCGCGGATGATCTCGTGCGTGCGCTCGCTCGTGTGCGTGATCCAGCACGATACCTGCGCCGGATGGTCGTCGCGCGAGCCGACGAACGAGAACACCGGACGCGGATCGTCGCCCGGCTGCTCCTCCATCACCGTGTAGTCGAGCGTGCGGCCGTCGATGCGCGGCGGCGTGCCGGTCTTCAGGCGGTCGACCACGAACGGGCCGTCGCGCAGCTTCTCCGCGAGCGTCGTGGCCGGCGGGTCGCCCGCGCGGCCGGCCGCATACGTCGTCGCGCCGATGTGCACCTTGCCGGCGAGGAACGTGCCGGCGGTGAGCACGACGGCGGGCGCGAAGAAGCGCAGCCCGGTCTGCGTGACCACGGCATGGACGCGGCCCGCGTCGAATTCGATGTCGTCGACCGCCGCCTGGAACACGGTGAGGCCCGGCTGTGATTCCACCGCGCGACGCACGAACGCGCGATAGAGCGCGCGGTCGGCCTGGCAGCGCGTCGCGCGCACCGCCGGGCCCTTGCTCGCATTGAGCCGTCGCCACTGGATGCCGGCGGCATCGGCGGCGCGTGCCATGACGCCGCCGAGCGCGTCGATCTCGCGCACGAGGTGGCCCTTGCCGATGCCACCGATCGCGGGATTGCAGCTCATCGCGCCGACCGTCTCGATCGAATGCGTGAGCAGCAGGGTGCGTGCACCGGCGCGCGCGGCGGCGAGCGCGGCCTCGGTGCCGGCGTGGCCGCCGCCGATCACGATGACGTCGTGGCGATGGAAGTCGGAGGACATGGTCGGACTCGTGCGCGCCGGATGCGGCCTCGCGGTGCGGCATTCTCGCGCAGCGGGACGCCGGCGGCAGGCCGTGCAGCTGAACGGAACGGCGCGCGGGCGTCAGCGGCTGACCCGCGCGGCCGGGCATGGTCGTGCTGCGTCACCCGCCTCGACGACGACGGCGGCCGTGCAACGGCATTTCGTGACGTGCGTCGGGAAACCGCGGCGCGCGATGCGTGTTTCCGCGATTGGCACGCGTCGTGCAGAGGAATTCCTGCACCCAGCGGGGCAGGCGCCATGCGTCGGCCGGTATTGGAACAGGGGCTGGCCAGGCGCCCGCGGGGAAGCACGAAGGGCCGGATGTCGGGGGACGTCCGGCCCTTCACCTTTTCCGGACCCCGGAAACGACGCCGCCGCATCGGAGCCCGATGCGGCGGAGGGTGCCGGCCCCGGCGAGGGGCGGAACAGGGGGGATCCGAAGTTCCTCGCCGGGACCGACGCAGACCGTCGGGCGGCGACGCTCGTCCCGTGCGGTGCCCGACTAGCTTGCGGGCGCACGCGCGCGCCCGCAAGCCGTGGGCGTCACGGTTTTACTCGTCCTGCTCGCTGCTGCTGCGGGCGCGACGGCCGCCTTCGCCATCCCCGCGCGGCATCGGCCGCGGCGCGGCCATGCCGCCGAAATCCGGGCGGGCGACGATCGGCGCCGACGGGCTCGGGCCCGAATTGCCACCGCCCTCGATCGCGCGACGACGCCGCGCGATCTCGTCGACGTTGCGCCACGGGCCGCCGTCGGGGCGACGACCGGTGGTCGTGTCGCCGGGCGGCGGCAGGTTGGTGCCCGGGCCCGGACCCGGGTTGCTCGGGCGCGGACGGTACACCGGACGGGGATAACCATAGGGATAGCCGTACGGCGAGCCGTAGTACGGGTACCCATAGCGCGAGCCGCCGTAGTACGGGCCGTAGCCCGGATAGCCGTAGCCCGGGTAGCCGTAGCTGCCCCAGACCGACAGGCCCGGGCGGTACGGGCCGGAGTACGGATAGCCGTAGCCCGGATAGGTGCCGTGGTAGCGGTACTCGACCGACGGCGCACCGTAGTAGTAGTCGCCCTGGCCGTCGCCCCGATAGCCGTACGGCGCGGTGGTGACGCAGCCGGCGAGCAGCGCGCTGGCGGCGAGCGGAAGCAGAAGCCTGCGGATCATGGGAACCCCCTGTGCGGACGATGCACTGTCGGCCGCTCGCATTGAACTATCGCTTAACTTTTCCGCCGTCGACCGCGCCGTGCTGACCTGTTCAGCCTGCGTGCGGCCGGCGCGGCTGGAACCGGGTGTTCCGGCGCGCGCATTGCCCGGCATCGCTCCGCCTGCGAGCATGCCCGCCCGCTCCGGAGGTCGCCATGTCCACCCTGCATCGCGTCTCCGGCCGCGGCCGGCTCGGCCTCGGCCTGAGCCTGGTCACCGCCTTCTGCTGGGCCACGCTGCCGGTCGCGCTCAAGGTGACGCTGCAGGCGGTCGACCCGCTCACGCTCACCTGGTTCCGCTTCCTCGTCGCCGCGCTGCTGACGGGCGCGTGGCTCGGCGCGCGCGGCAGGCTCACCGGCTTCGGCGCGCTGGGCCGGCGCGGCTGGACGATGCTCGTCGTCGCCGCGGTAATGCTCGTCGGCAACTACGTCTTCTACCTGCTGGGCGTGGCGCGGACCTCGCCCGGCAATGCGCAGCTGATCATCCAGCTGGCGCCGCTGCTGATGGCGGTGGGCGGCATCGTGGTCTTCGGCGAGCGCTTCCGCTCCGCGCAGTGGCTCGGCATGGCGCTGCTCGTCGGCGGGCTCGGCCTGTTCTTCCGCGACCAGCTCGCGCACGTGGACACCACGCCGGGCCACGGGGGCTCGGGGGCCTACGTCGCCGGCTCGCTGCTGGTCGTGCTGGCCGCGGTGGTGTGGGCGGTGTACGCGCTGGCGCAGAAACAGCTGCTGGTGAAGCTCGGCTCGATGCGCATCCTGCTCGCGATCTACATCGGTGCGACGCTGCTGCTGTGGCCGTTCGCGCATCCCTCGCGCCTGGCGAGCCTCGATGGCACGCAGTGGGGCCTGCTCGCGTTCTGCGCGCTCAACACGGTGGTCGCCTATGGCGCCTTCGCCGAAGCGCTCGCGCACTGGGAGGCCTCGCGCGTGTCGGCGGTGCTGGCGGTGACGCCGCTGCTCTGCCTCGGCGTGGTCGCGATCGTGCACGGCCTGTGGCCGTCGATGCTGGCGCCCGAGCCGATGTCGATGATCGGCTGGCTCGGGGCCGGACTGGTGGTCGCCGGTTCGGCCACGGTGAGCCTGCTCGGCCGACGCCGCGCCTGACCGCCTGCCACCGCGCCCGGCGCGGCACTACCCTAGTGCGACTTTCCCGCCGCGGTCCCGCATGACCCCCGCCTTCGACGACGTCCTCGCCGCCGCCGCGCGCATCGCGCCGCAGGCGCACGCCACCCCGGTCCTCACCTCGCGCACGATCGATGCGCTCGCCGGCTGCTCGCTGCACTTCAAGGCCGAGCACCTGCAGCGCATCGGTGCCTTCAAGTTCCGCGGGGCCTGCAATGCAGTCGAGTCGCTCGACGCCGACGAGGCGCGTCGCGGCGTGCTCACCCATTCCTCCGGCAACCACGGTGCGGCGCTCGCGCTCGCCGCGCGGCTGCGGGGCATCGCGTGCCACGTGGTGGTGCCCGAGGGCGCGGTGCCCGGCAAGGTCGAGGCGATCGCCGCCTACGGCGCGGTGCTGCATCGCTGCGCGCCGACCATCGACGCACGCGAGGCGATGTGCGCCGATCTCGCGCGGTCGCTCGGTGCGCGCGTCGTGCATCCCTATACCGACCCGCTGGTGATCGCCGGCCAGGGCACCGCCGCGCTCGAGCTGCTGGCCGCGCACCCGCTCGACGACCTCGTGGTGCCGGTCGGCGGCGGCGGCCTCGCGGCAGGTACCGCGCTCGCGATCGCCGGCGCATCGCCGCGCACGCGGCTCGTGCTCGCCGAGCCCGCGGGTGCCGCCGAGACCGCCGCGTCGCTCGCCCGCGGAACGCGCGTCACCGAGTTCACGCCCGACACCGTCTGCGACGGCCTGCGCGGCACGCTCGGCGCGATCAACTTCGACCTGCTGAAGGCGCATGGCGCCGAGGCGCTCGTGGTCGACGACGCGGCCACGCTCGCCGCGATGCGGCTGGTGTGGACGCGCATGAAGCAGCTCGTCGAGCCGTCCTCGGCGGTCGCGCTCGCCGCGGTGCTCGCGAACCGGGAGCGCTTCGCCGGCCGTCGCGTCGGCGTGATCCTGTCCGGCGGCAACGTCGACCTCGACGCGCTGGTGCGCGGATGAGCACGACCGCGCGCCGGCTGCCCGGCTGGGCCATCGCCGCGCTCGCGGTGGTGCTCGCGCTCGCCTTCCTCGGCAATCGCGGCATCTGGGATCCGGACGAAGGCCGCTACACGAACGTCGCCCTCAACATGCTCGCGACCGGCGACTGGCTGGTGCCGCATCGCAGCCCCGAGGTCGCGCACTGGACCAAGCCGCCGCTGACGTACTGGGCGATCGCCGCGAGCGTCGAGGCTTTCGGTACCAATGCGATGGCCGCGCGTGTGCCGGCCGCGCTCAGCTACCTGCTGTGCGTGCTGCTGGCGGGTCGAATCGGCCGGCGCCTCGCACCCGACGGAGGCGACCGCGCGGCCCTCGTCTACGCGACGCTGCTGTTCTCGTTCGGCGCATCGCAGATGATCACGACCGATTACGTGCTCGCCGCGATGGAGACGCTCGCGGTCTGGGCCTTCGTCGAGGCGCGCTTCGGCGCCTCGCGGCCACGCGCGTGGCTCGCGCTGATGTGGGCGGGTTTCGGACTGGCGTTCCTCACCAAGGGCCCGCCCGGCCTGCTGCCGCTGCTGCCGCTCGTCGTGTTCGACGCGCTGACGCGTGAGCGCGGCCGCCCGACTGCCTTCCAGCCGCTCGGCCTGTTGGCCTTCGTCGCGATCGCCGCGCCGTGGTACCTCGCGGTGACCTCGCGCACGCCCGGCCTGATGCAGTACTTCCTCGGCAACGAGGTGGTCGGCCGCATCGCCAGCAACGAATTCAAGCGCCATGGCGAGTGGTACGGCTGGCTCACGATCTACGCCCCGACACTGCTGATCGGCACGCTGCCGTGGTGGCGCCCGCTGTGGCGGTGGCTGCGCGGCGTTCCCGCGCAGTGGCGCGGCTGGCGCGACGGCGAGACACGCCGCGCGCAGCGCGCCTGGCTGTTCGCGACGCTGTGGCTGCTGCTGCCGCTCGCCGTGTTCTGTATCTCGCGCTCGCGGCTGCCGCTGTACATCCTGCCGCTGTTCGTCCCGATCGCGCTGCTGGTGACGCTGCAGCAACTGCGCGATGCGCGCCCGTGGCCGCGCCTGCCGTGGCTGCTGCTGTGGGTCGCCGTGCTGCTGGGGCTGAAGGTCGCGTCGAGCCAGTTCCCGACGCACAAGAACGCCCGCGACTGGGCGCGCGAGATCCGCGGCCGCATGGGCCCGCTGCAGGTCGGCGAGGTGCTGTTCGTCGAGGACATGGCGCGCTACGGCGTGCACCTGCACCTCGGCCGCGACGTCGCGGTCGAGAAGCTGTCGATCGAGGCCCTTGGCGAGACCGGCATCAGCCGCGAGTACGACGAATCGCTCGTCGGCGAGCTCGCGGAGCACGAGCCGAACCAGGTCTGGATCTGCAAGCAGGAGCGCTGGGCCGAAGTCGCCGCGCGCGTGCGGGCCGAGGGTTTCGAGCCGATCGTGCTCGGCGCGCCCTACCAGGGCCGGATCATCTTCCGCACGGTGCGGCGCTGAGCCTCAGGCGGGGCGACGCGCCGCGAGTGCGCTGAACGCGGCGATCGCCCCCACGACGACCACGGCGCCGACCGCCGCACTGCCGCTCGGCCAGGGCTCGTGCAGCCACAGCACGCCGATGACGGTGGCGAAGAGGATCTCCGCGGCCTGCATCGCTTCGGCCGCGGCGAGCGCGACCGGGTCGCGACGCACCAGACCGGTCGCGCGGAAGAACAGCACGGTGGCCACGATGCCCGCGCCGAGCGCCACGCCGCCGGCGAGCAGCACCTGCGACACCGGCGGCGCGCCGGCCTCGACCTGCGCGAACGTCACCACCGGCAGCCACAGCGGCAGGCTCGCGAGCGTCATGCCGAACACGCGTTGCGTGGCGTCGAGCTCGATGCCGACGCGCTCGAGGTGCAGCAGCAGGCCGCGATTGCCGAGCGGATAGGCGAACGCGCTGACCGCGACGCAGGCGATCGCGATCCAGGCCGCGCGGTCGAGTCGCCCGCCCGCGTGCCCGGCCTGCATCAGCAGCACGCCGGCGAACGCGACGAGGCCGGCGACGAACGCCACGGGCGGAATCCGCCGGCGCGCATCGCGATACAGCAGCGGCGCGCACAGCATGCCCGCCACCACCGTGAGCTGGAACGTGCCGGCGACGAGCCACGACGGGCCGCTCGAGGCCGCATAGCTCAGGCAGGCATAGAACAGCACGAAGCCGATCCCGCTCCACAGCAGCCACGGGCCCGGATGCGCGCGCATCGCACGCCACAGCGGCGTCCAGCGCCCGCGCATCAGGGGCAGCATGAGCGGCGCGGTCCACAGGTAACGCAGCGCCGCCGTCCACGCCCAGTGCCCGCCGTCGACCGCGGCCGCGCGATTGAGCACGTACGTCGAAGTGAAGAACAGGGCCGACAGCAGCGCGAGGGCGATGGCCGTCGGCGCGACGCGCGTGCGCGTCACGTGCGGCGCCGGATCGGGATCGCCGACATCGGCACGTGCACCTCGTCCACGCCTCGGCGCCGGATCGGCGCGCCCGGCGGCGGGCCCCAGGCCTGCGCGTAGACGACTTCCCACGTCACCGGCAGGCCGTCGGCACCCCGCATCGACTCGTACGCCTTCGCCGCGCGGGCGAAACGCGCACGGCCGGTGAGCGCACGACGGCGGTCGCTCATCGCATTGGTCGCGCCGAGCGTGCGCAGGCCGCGCATGATCGACGGCAGGTCGGGCTCGGCGACGCGGAACACGTCGCGGTCGAGCACCGGATCGCGGAAGCCGGCGGCCACCATCGCATCGCCGAACTGCGCGATGTCGACGAAGGGACTCACGTGCGGCGCCTCGTCCGCGTCCGCGAACGCCTCGCGCAGCTCCATCAGCGTCTGCCGCGCGAACGTGGACACCAGCAGCAGGCCATCGGGCTTGAGCACGCGGCGGAATTCGGCGAACACCGCCGGCAGGTCCTCGATCCACTGCACGCACAGGTTCGAGAACAGCACGTCGACGCTGCCGCCGGCGAACGGCAGCGCGAGCGCATCGCCGCGCACGAACCGCGGCTTCTTCGCGAAGTCGAACAGGCCGCGCCGCGCGCCGAGCCGCTGCTGCGCCGTGCGCACCATGCCCGGCGCGAGGTCGAGGCCGACCACCTGCGCCTTCGGCCATTGCGCCTGCAGCAGTGCGGTGCCGTGGCCCGTGCCGCAGCCGACGTCGAGCACGACCTCGGGGGTGCGCGCGCCGAGCGCCTTGTCCTCGTAGTACGGCAGCGATTCGGCGAGCCGCTTACCGACTTCGCGCTGCAGCGCGGCCGCTTCGTCGTAGTGCGCCGCGGCGCGCGAGAAGGCGCGGCCGACCTGGCGATGGTCGTACACCGGCTCCATGTCAGGCGGGCACCGCGAGCCGCGCGACGAACGCGTCGATCGCGCCGGCCACCGCATCCGGCGCGGCGAGGAACGGCGCGTGCCCGGCCTCGGCGATGACGAGCGTTTCGGCATCGGTCGCGAGGGCGGCGGCGGCGGGCATCGCGCCCGCGGGCACCAACCGGTCGCGACGACCGGAGATCCACAGGCTCGGCACGCGCAGGCCCGGTAACTCGCCGCGCGCATCGAAGCCGCCGAGCAGGTCGAGCCCGCGCAGCAGTGCGGCGGGCGTGGGCTCGCCGTGCTCGAAGGCGTGCGCGCGCAGGTCGCGAAGTTCGGCCTGCGCGGTCGGCGACCCCAGCGCCTCGAGCGCGAGGAAACCGTCGAGCGTGCCGCGGAAATCGTTCGCGAGCGCGTCGCCGAAATCACGGAACAGCGTCGGCTTCACCCCGAACGGCCAGTCCTCGCCGATCACGAAGCGCGGCGACGAGGCGAGCATCACCAGCCCGCGCACGCGGTCGGGGTGAGCGAGCGCATTGCGCAGCGCGAACTGGCCGCCGAGCGACCAGCCGAGCCACACCGCGTCGGGCACCGCGTCGACGAGCTCGTCGGCGAGCGCATGCGGATCGAGCGGGCGATCGCTGCCGCGTGCGCGGCCGTGGCCGGGCAGGTCGACGAGGTGCAGCGTGTAGCGATCGGCGAGACGCTCGACCAGCGGCCGGAACAGGCCGCCGTGCATCGCCCAGCCATGGATCAGGGCGATCGAGGGACCGCGGCCGATGCGTTCGATGTGCATGTCAGCGCTCGCGCAGGCTGCGGATCGCGGCGATCGCGTCGTCGCGCCGCGCGGCGGGCACCAGCAGGTGGTCGTGGTAGCGGCCGGCGAGCACGTTGCAGGCGATGCCACGCTCGGCGAGCACACCCGACACCGCGGCCGTCACGCCGACCGCGTTCAACGCCGAATGCACGCGCAGGCTCAGCCAGGCGGCGACGAAGTCGGGCGGATCGCCCTGCGCGCGCGCGAAGGCTTCGGGCACCACATAGGTGATGCCCTCGGCCTCGGTGAGGCGCGCCTCGGCGACGGCGTCGGCCGCAGGATCGGGCGCCCGCCGCGAGATGACGAGGTACGTGCCCGGACGCACGTCGACGTCGAGCCCCGCGAGGATGGTGGGAAGACGGGTTTCGCCGGTCATGCGGTCACGGAATCGGAAAGGAGGGCGGCGTCACGGGCACCGGCGAGCGCGTCGACCAGCGCATCGACCTCGGTATCGGCATGGAGCGCGGAAATCGTGACCCGCAGCCGGGCCTGGCCTTCGGGCACGGTCGGCGGGCGGATCGCGGACACCCAGAAGCCGTCGGCCTCGAGCGCGCGCGACATGGCGAGCGCGACGCGATCGTCGCCGCTCATCACCGCCTGGATCGGCGTCGAGGACGGCCGCAGGTCGAGGCCGTGGCGCGAGGCGCCGTCGCGGAAGCGCGCGACCTGCGCCAGCACGCGGGCACGGCGATCGTCCGCGGCGCGCGCGACGCGCACGGCGGCCAGCGCGGCGGCGGCGAGCGCGGCCGGCAGCGCGGTGGAATAGACGTGGCCGCGCGCGGTTTCCGCGAGATGCCCGACCAGGTCGGCGTCGCCGGCGACGACGGCACCGCACGTGCCGAGCGCCTTGCCGAGCGTGGCGAGCTGCAGCGGCACGTCGCGCACCGACAGGCCGGCGGCGGCCACGCTGCCGCGGCCCTGCGGCCCCAGCACGCCGACGCCATGCGCATCGTCGACGTAGAGCAGCGCCTCGTGCCCCCGCGCGAGCGTCGCGAGTTCGCGCAGCGGCGCGACGTCGCCGTCCATGCTGAAGACGCCGTCGGTGGCGAGCAGCGCGAGTCCGCTGCGCCCGGCCTGCAGCTGGCGCGCGGCGCCCTCGACGTCGGCATGCGGATAGCGACGCAGCGTCGCGCCCGACAGCCGCGCGCCGTCGATCAGCGAGGCATGGTCGAGCCGGTCCTGCACGCAGGCGTCGCCTTCGCGCAGCAGCGCCTGCAGCAGCGCGAGGTTGGCGACGTAGCCGCTGCCGAACAGCAACGCAGCGGGCACCTCGAGCCAGTCGGCGATCGCGCGCTCGAGTGCTTCGTGCGCGGCGTGGTGGCCGCAGACCAGCGCGGACGCGGTGCTTCCCGCGTCCTGCGCGTCATGCAAGGCACCGACCACGTCCGGGTGCTGCGACAGGCCGAGGTAGTCGTTGCTGCAGAAGTTGAGCAGCATTCGCCCATCGACTTCGCACCGCATGCCCTCGCGTCGCGTGACGACTCGACGCGTGCGACGACGCGACGCGGCGTCACGCGCGCTGCGCGCCTCGACGATGCGGCGCGTCCAGTCCACTCAGGCGGCGCAGCCGCAGCCGGTGCCGCAGCCCATCGACGCGGCGGGCGCGGCGTTGACAATGTCGGCATGCACCGTGTTCGGCGTCTCCACGACCTGCATCGGGCGCAGGCCGAGGCGCGCGAACAGCGCCAGGTCGCGCTCGGTGTCGGGATTGCCGGTGGTCAGCAGCTTCTCGCCGTAGAAGATCGAGTTCGCGCCCGCGGCGAAGCACAGCGCCTGCAGCTCATCCGACATGGATTCGCGGCCGGCGGACAGGCGCACCATCGAGCGCGGCATCATGATCCGCGCGACCGCGATCATGCGCACGAACTCGAACGGATCGAGTTCGGCGGTCTCGGAGAGTGGCGTGCCTGCGACCTTGACCAGGCGGTTGATCGGCACCGAATCCGGATGCGCCGGCAGGTTCGCGAGCGCCTGCAGCAGGCCCGCGCGCTGGCCGCGCGTCTCGCCCATGCCGACGATGCCGCCGCAGCAGGTCTTCATGCCGGCGTCGCGCACGTGCGACAGCGTGTCGAGGCGATCCTGGTACTCGCGCGTGTGGATGATCTCGCCGTAGAACTCCGGCGCGGTGTCGAGGTTGTGGTTGTAGTAGTCGAGACCGGCGTCGCGCAGCGCCTTCGCCTGCGGCTCGCTGAGCATGCCGAGGGTCGCGCACGTCTCGAGGCCCAGCGACTTCACCTCGCGGATCATCGCGGCGACCTTCGGGATGTCGCGGTCGGCCGGCGACCGCCAGGCGGCGCCCATGCAGAAGCGCGAGGCACCCGCCGCCTTGGCCTGCTTCGCCTTCTCGATCACCGCGTCGGTCGACATCAGCTTGGTGGCGTCCACGCCGGTCTGGTAGCGCTGCGCCTGCGGGCAGTAGGCGCAGTCCTCGGGACAGCCGCCGGTCTTGACCGACAGCAGCGTCGAGACCTGCACCTCCGCCGGGTCGAAATGCTGGCGGTGCACGCTGCCGGCGCGATGCAGCAGCTCGGTCAGCGGCAGCTCGAACAGGGCGAGGATCTCCTCGCGCGACCAGTCGTGGCGCAGCCCCGTGGGCACGGCGCGCAGTTCACTGACAGCTTCCATAGGACTTTTCCGACAGGCGCGGCGAGGCGGGCCCGGCAGTCTGGAAACCATGGATACCGCTGTCAACCTGATCGCCCCGCCGCCGGTTGACGGCCTGCGCGGCCGCCTCGCCTTCTGGCTGCGCAACGACGCGACACGCCTGCTGTGGCCGACCCGCTGCCTCGCCTGCGACGGCCCGGGCCTCGACGGGCTCGACCTCTGCGCCGCCTGCGAGGCGACCCTGCCGGTGGCCGGGCACGCCTGCCTCTGCTGCGCCCTGCCCATCCCCGCCGGTGGCGAGGTCTGCGGCGCCTGCCTCGCCGGGCCCACCTCGCCGCCGCTGACCGAAGTGCATGCCGCCTTCGTCTATGCGGCGCCACTCGATCGGCTGCTGCCGCGCCTGAAGTTCGCGGGCGACCTCGCGGCCGGCCGGCTGGTCGCCCAGCTGATGACCGAACGGCTGCGTGGCGTGCCGCGTCCGCAGGCCCTGATCCCGGTGCCGCTTCACCGTGCACGGCTGCGGCAGCGCGGCTTCGACCAGGCGCTCGAGCTCGCCCGTCCGCTGGGGCGGGCGCTCGTCGTGCCGGTGCTCGATCGTGCGCTGGTCCGAGCGCGCGCCACGCAGGAGCAGTCGCGCCTGAGTGCCACGGCGCGGCGGAGGAACCTCAAGGACGCCTTCCAGGCCTGGCCGAGGCTGCCGCTGCCGGCGCACGTCGCACTGGTGGACGACGTCATGACCACCGGCGCCACCCTGCGCGCCGCCGCGATCGCCCTGCGGCGCGCCGGTGTGCAGCGGGTCGATGCCTGGGTGGCGGCGCGGGTGCCATGAACCGCCTCGGGATATCCCGGCCGACCGTGACCCGCCCACTTGCCGCGCTGCTGCTCGCGCTCGCCTTCGCGCCCTTCGCCCGCGCCGACCCGTTCGCATTCCTCGATCTCGGCCAGGCGCAGGCGGCGCTGGCGCGGTTGGACGAAGGCGACGTGGTGCACCTGTACTGCGCGCCCTGCGGCGAGACGCGTTCGCGACGGATGACGGTCCGCGCGCCCGGCATCGACCGCGTCCGGGACCGCCGCGGCAGCGCGGCCGTGTACCGGGACCCCGACGGCCTGCGCTACTGGGTGGTTCAGGCCAACGATGCATCGCTGGACCTCGCGTACGTCTACGTGCGCGACGGCCGGCGCTGGCGCAACCTTGCGATCGTGCTGGGACTCGACGCGCAGCGCGTGCCGGCGGCACTGCCGAACGACGCGATCGGCAGCGACTGGCAGTGCCAACCCGACTACGGCAGCCCCTACCTCGGCGAGCCCGGCCGGCGCGACCCCTGCGCCCGGCGCTAGGCGCCCTCGCGGCGCGTCCCGCCGGGCAGGGCATCCCGACGCAGGCCGAGCGCGCGGTCGTGCGGGCGTGTGAGCAGTGCGAGCGCGACGATCGCGCCGAGCAGGCACATCGCCATGTCCCACTGCGTGTCCCAGACATCGCCCTGCGTCGCGAGGAAGGCATCGGCGTCGGCGCCCAGCGCGAGCGCGCTCCACCATTCGATCAGCTCGAAGAACGCCGAGAAGCTCAACGCCGCGGCGATGCACAGATAGGTCAGCCAGCCGCCCGGGCGCAGCGGCGTGCGCCGCAGCAGCACCTCGCGGGCGAGGACGGCCGGCACGAAGCCCTGCATGAAATGCCCGACGCGGTCCCACGGATTGCGCACGGTATGCAGCACGTCGCGGAGCCACTCGCCGAGCGGCGCCTTGGCATAGGTGTAGGCGCCGCCTTCGATCAGCACCAGCGCATGCACGGCCAGCAGCACCGCGAGCAGCCGGCTGGGGCGCGGCCGGTGGCGCGAGGCGAACCACGGCAGCACGAGCATCACCCAGACGGTTTCCATCGCCCAGGTCATGCGGTCCTGCGCGACGGCGAACGAGGCGAGCAGCGCGAGCGCGACGAGGCCGAGCAACGCCGTGCCCTGCGCACGTGTCGGCACGCGCACGCGCGCCGGATCCACCGCACTTCCCGTCGACGTCCCCATGCGCGCCCTCCCCTTCGCGGAGCGGCCAGTATCGCCGCCCGGTGCATGACCTGCGACCGATGTGGACCCGCCGCGCCTCGCTACACTGGCCGCCTGACACCGACATGGAGCGTGCCGTGAGCCAGTGGTTCTTCGTCCATCCCCAGACCAGCGAGCGCGTGGGCCCGCTCGATCCGGACGCCGCGTTCGCGCATGCGCGCCAGTACCCGGACCATCTGTGCTGGCGCGAGGGCCTGTCCGGCTGGCAGCCGGTGCGCGCGATGCCCGAGTTCGCCGAAGCCACGGGCGGGCAGCCGTCGCACGTGCCGCCGGTGCCGCCGCCGATGGGCCGCGGCGGTCGCGGTGGCAACGACGACATCGACTACCGCATCGTCGGCAACGACATGCCGTTCGTGGAGATCGAGCTCGATCCGGGCGAGAGCGCGATCGCCGAGGCCGGTGCGCTGATGTACAAGGACGCGGTCGTCGGCATGGAGACCGCGTTCGGCGACGGCTCGCGCGGCGGTGGCGGCGCGGGCTTCATGGACAAGCTGATGTCCGCCGGCAAGCGGGTCATCACCGGCGAGAGCCTGTTCACCACGGTCTATACGCACAACGGCCAGGGCAAGGCGCGCGTCGCCTTCGCCGCGCCGTATCCGGGCACGGTGCTGCCGATCCGGCTGTCCGAGCACGGCGGCACGCTGATCTGCCAGAAGGATTCGTTCCTCGCCGGCGCGCGTGGCGTGCAGGTGGGCATCCACTTCCAGCGCAAGATCCTCACCGGCCTGTTCGGCGGCGAGGGCTTCATCATGCAGAAGCTCGAGGGCGACGGCTGGGTGTTCGTGCATGCGGGCGGCACGCTGGTCGAACGCGACCTCGCACCCGGCGAGCGCCTCGACGTCGACACCGGCTGCGTGATGGCCTTTCATCCGAGCGTCTCGATGGACGTGCGCCCGGTCGGCGGCATCAAGTCGATGTTCTTCGGCGGCGAAGGCGTGTTCCTCGCCACGCTGACCGGCCCCGGCAAGGTCTGGCTGCAGTCGCTGCCCTTCTCGCGCATGGCCGGCCGCATGCTGGCCGCCGCACCGCAGGGCGGCGGCAAGAACGTCGGGGAAGGTTCCGTGCTCGGCGGCCTCGGCCGCCTGCTCGACGGCGACAACGGCTTCTGAGCTGCGTCGCCGCCGTCAGTTCGACGGCGGCGACGGGTCCGACAGCGGCGGCGCCGCCGTGAACGCGCACCCGCGACCGCGCAGCACCTGGACGCCGGCCGAGGTGTTGACCGCGGCGTCGGTGCAGCGATCGAGATCGATGTCCGCCGCCGCGAGCGCCGACGCGGCGAGCGGCGCAGCCGTCGCATCGTTCACGGCACTCGCGGCACCGGCCGCGACGAGGCCGCCCGTATCGGCCTGCAGGAAGGGCACGACCTGCAGCAGTCCGTCCGGCGTCGCGTACGCGGCGAGCAGGTCCTTGCGGCCGTCGCGATCGAGATCCACGGCGATCAGGTCGCGATTGCGCGCGCGGGCCTGCACGCTGTCTCCCGCGGTCGGCCGGCCGGTGGCGAAGACCGGGGGCGTGCGCAGCAGGCCTCCGCTCTGGGCGAACCAGACCGGATCGCCGCGGCCGTCGCGGTCGGACAGGCCGGCCAGTTCGACGTCCCCATCGTTGTCCAGATCGATCGCCACCATGCGCTCGGGCACGACGTCCGTGGCGATCGGCGCGAGTGTCTGCGACCGTGCGAAACGGTAGTAATCGAACCACGGATCGGCGGGCGCGAGCCGCGAGCGGGTGTGCGCATACACGAAGACCGAGCGAAGTTCGCTGGTCTGCCCACTCAGCCAGTCGGTGTAGCGTACCGACGCACCGAAGGCGATGTCCGGCCATCCGTCGCCGTTGAAATCGCCGGGCACCGCGGAGACATGGTGCGGCCGGTCATACGAGCTCCATCCCGCGCCGCCGCGCTCGTACTGCGTGAACGCCAGCCCGCCCTGGTTGGTCAGCACGTTGATACCCACCTGGCTGAACGGCCGGGCGGATTGGTCCCGGTAGACGAGCGCGACGAGGTCGAGATCGCCGTCGGCGTCCATGTCCAGAATGCGCGGCACGCCGACATAACGGGCGCCCGGGACGGGCAGCGCGTGCACCGCCGGCGTGCCCTGAGCATCGAACGTGACGACCACGGGCCGCTGCGGCCCGAGCACGACGATGTCGTCGAAACCGTCGCCGTCCATGTCGGCCGCGGCTGCGCCGGTGGACCCGCCGAAGTGGTTGGCCGACAACGGCGCAAGGGCGATCGCGGTGGCGACGCCGAAACCGCCCTGCCCGTCGCCGGGATAGACGTAGAGCCGCGACTCCTTGACCGCGTCGGCCCGGTCCTCGAGGTCCATGACCAGCACGACGTCGCGGCGTCCGTCGCGCGTGGCGTCGACCAGCAGCACCGAGACCACCGCCGCCTTCGCATCGATGCCGTTCGCATCGGTCCAGCCGGCCGGTGGCGTGATTCGCGACCAGGGCTCCAGCGCGTACGAAGCAGGCGAGCCGGTCGCGTCACGCACGGGGGCCCAAGCGGTCGCGGCCGGCGCCGCGTCGGCTCCGATCCGTGCGCGGAATCCGGGATCCGGGCGGTCGACGCGTTGGCGCGCCGCAAGCGCGGCGAGCAGCGCCAGCATCCCGCTCCAGCCCAAGGCTGCGCGCATGGTCTCGCTCCCGTAAGACGATCGGCAAGTTTAGCCAACGCCTGTCTCGCGATGGAACGCGTGCGACCGGCGCGTCGAGCACGTGTGGAAGGCCGCGGTATCCTCGCGGCCCTTCACCCCCCGCGTCCGTGCCATGCGCGCCTTGCGTCCCGCCCTGCTCGCCCTTCTGCTGTCGGCCTGCGGCGGCGAAGCCGTGCGTCCCTCGCCCGATGCGATCCGGCCGCGCGTCGTCGCGCCCGCGCCGAAGCCCGTGCGCATCGGCCTGGCGCTCGGTGGCGGCGCGGCGAAGGGCTTCGCGCACATCGGCGTCATCAAGATGCTCGAGGCCAATGGCATCAAGATCGACGTCGTGAGCGGCACGAGCGCGGGCAGCGTGGTCGGCGCGCTGTACGCGGGCGGGATGGACGCGTTTGCGCTGCAGACGCAGGCCGTCGCGCTCGACGAGGACCGCATCAAGGACGTGCGGCTGTTCTCCCGCGGGCTCGTGCAGGGCCAGGCGCTGCAGGACTACGTCAACGCGCAGGTGCGCAATCGCCCGATCGAAGGGCTGCGCAAGCCGTTCGCGGCGGTGGCGACGAAACTCGAGACCGGCGAGCGCACGGTGTTCACCCGCGGCAACACCGGGCAGGCGGTGCGCGCGTCCAGCAGCATCCCGGGCGTGTTCGAGCCGGTGAAGATCGGTGCGGCGACCTACGTCGACGGCGGCATCGCGAGCCCGGTGCCGGTCGATGCCGCGCGGCAGCTCGGTGCGGACTTCGTCATCGCCGTGGACATCTCGAGCAAGGCGCCGGGCACGGTGCCGGGCAGCCTGCTGGGCACGGTGAACCAGTCGATCACCATCATGGGACAGCGGCTGGGCCAGCAGGAACTCGCGCGGGCCGACGTGGTGATCCGTCCGAAGATCGCGGGCGTGGGCCCGGCGGATTTCGAGCAGAAGGCCGCGGTGATCCTCGAAGGCGAGCGCGCCGCGCTGGCGGCACTGCCGCAGATCCGTGCGCGGCTCGCGACGTTGCGCCAGTCGCGCATGCCCAAGCCGGTGGCCACACCGGCCAAGCCGCCCTGCACGCCGTCGAAGCGACCGGCCTGGCTCGGCGGCGAAGACTGCCGCGACTAGCGCGGCGCCTCCAGACGACGATCCGCCCGCACGACGAGGCGTGCAGGCGGACGGTACGGGATCGGGCGATCCCGCAGGCGTCAGCGGGTGGTGTTGGTCGCACGCACGGTGTCGTGGTGCACGACCTTCTGCTTGCGCGGGATCAGGCCGAGCAGGCCCAGCAGGCCCAGCAGGCCCCATTCGAAACCGTCGTCGTCATCGTGGTCGACCACGACCGCACGATCGTTGTCCGCGGCGTTCCCGTTTGCCGTGTTGTCCTGCGCCATGACCGGCGAGATCGACACGCCAAACAGCAGCGTCGCGGCAAGTGCGGTGGTCACCGTCTTCTTCATGGTTCGTCTCCAGTGAGCTGCGGCCCGTCGCCGCACGGGCAATCTGCAAGCGCGGATGCGTTCGATGCGTGATCGCGTTCGGCGCGCGCTCAGCCGGATCTCACCGCGTGCTCATCGCGTGCCGCCGCTTGTTGCGTTCAGCGCGACGGAAGCGGCAGGCCGCGAAATGCTTTCACCGTGCGCAGCACGAAGCTCGAGTTGACGTCGGCGACGCCGGCCTGGTTGAGCAGCCGGTCGAGCAGGAAGCGCGAGAAGTGTTCGAGGTCGTGCACCGCGATCTGCAGCAGGTAGTCCATGTCGCCGGTGAGCGCATGGCAGGCGACGACTTCCTCCCACTGCGCGACGAAACCGGTGAACGCCTCGACGGATGCGGCGTCATGCCGCGCGAGCTGCACGCGCACGAAGGCCTGCAGGCCGAGGCCGAGGCGGTCGGGGTCGACGCGCGCGGCGTAGCCGCCGATCACGCCGTCGCGCTCGAGCCGCTGCACGCGGCGCAGGCAGGCCGACGGCGAGAGGTGCACGCGCTCGGCGAGGTCGGCATTGGTGAGCCGGCCCTCGCGCTGCAGGGCGGCGAGGATCAGGACGTCGGTGCGGTCGAGCTCGGCGGCAGGCATCGTTGCGTCTGAAGAGGATATGGCGCAAGGATCGTGCGCTCACGAGCGGCGGATGTGCAACAACGCAAGCTTCTTGCGCCGATCGACCGTTAGATTGGTAGATCGGACGGAGCCCTGCCATGAATGCCCAGCCCCAGCGCATCGAACACCAGCTCACCGACAAGGGCTACGTGCCGGTCTACACCACGGCGGTCATCGAGCAGCCGTGGTCGAAGTACACGCCGATCGACCACGACGTCTGGGCGCAGCTGTTCGCGCGCCAGCAGGAGATCCTGGTCGGCCGTGCGAGCGAGGCCTTCCTGACCGCCCAGCGCGACATGCGCATGAGCGCGCACCAGATCCCGAAGTTCGACGAACTCAATGCAACGCTCCGCGCGGCGACGGGCTGGGAGCTGATCGGCGTGCAGGGCCTGCTGCCCGAGCTCGACTTCTTCGACCACCTCGCGAACCGCCGCTTCCCGGTGACGTGGTGGATCCGCACGCCCGAGCAGATGGACTACCTGTCCGAGCCGGACCTGTTCCACGACCTGTTCGGCCATGTCCCGCTGCTGATGAACCCGGTGTTCGCCGACTACATGCAGGCCTACGGCCGCGGGGGCGTCAAGGCGCACGGGATCGGCCCGGAGGCGCTCGCCAACCTCACCCGCCTGTACTGGTACACCGCCGAGTTCGGCCTGATCCGCGACCCGGACGGCCTGCGCATCTACGGCAGCGGCATCCTGTCGTCGAAGGGCGAATCGATCCACTGCCTGGAGTCGGCTTCGCCGAACCGCATCGGTTTCGACCTCGAGCGGATCATGCGCACCCGCTACCGCATCGACACCTACCAGAAGACGTACTTCGTCATCGACAGCTTCGAGCAGCTGTTCGAGGCGACGCAGCCGGACTTCGCCCCGATCTATGCGCGACTGGCGCAGCAGGACTCGGTGCCCGCGGGCACCGTGCTGGACGGCGACCGCGTCTTCAACCGGGGCACCGGCGAGGGCTGGCTCGCCGACGGCGACGTCTGACCCAGAACCGCCGGGCATGAAAAAAGGGCCGCCCGAGGGCGGCCCTTTCCGTTTTCGCGAACCCGATTACTTGCCGTTGGTGTTGTTCTTGCCGTCGGCCGCGGCATTGGCTTCCTCGGCCGCGTTGCGCGCCTGGTCCGCGGCGTCGGCGGCCTGCTCGGCCGAATCGGCGAGGTCGTCGCGCTTGGTCTCATCGGTCCCGCCGACGTTCGCGGCGGCAGTCGCGGCCGTATCGGCAGCCGCAGCGGCGGCCTGGGCGGCCGACTGCGCGGTTTCCGCGGCCTGCTGGTCGCCGGTGGCGGCGGCGTTGGCGGCGGCCTCCTGGGCCTCGCCGGCCGAGTCCGCGGCCTCGCGGGCCGAGTCGGCCGCCTGGTCCTTGTTGCAGGCCGACAGCGCGAGGCCGAGGGCGATCGGAAGCAGCAGCTTCGAAATGTTCATGGTCGACTCCTGGAATGGGGCGACGCCGAAGCGTCGCGGCCAGCATCCGGAGCGGCCGTAAAGATGGAGCGAAGGTCCGGGGCGGTCGTTCAGACGGCCGCTTCGGCGGGCGCCGGCGACGTGCGCACCGCCGCCTCGAACGCGACGGGCCGCGCGAACAGGTAGCCCTGCAGTTCGCCGGCGCCGCTGGTGCGCAGCCAGTCGCGCTGGAACGTCGATTCCACGCCCTCGGCGACCACGCCCAACCGCAACGTGCGCGCGAGCGCGATCACCGCTTCGCAGATCGAGCGGTCGCTCGCATCGGATTCCAGGTCGTTGACGAAGGAGCGGTCGATCTTCAGCCGGTGGATCGGCAGGCGCTTGAGGTAGCTCAGCGACGAGTAGCCGACGCCGAAGTCGTCGATGGCGAGCGTCACGCCCAGCTCGGACAGCGCGACCATCGCCTCGGCCGCACGCGCGGGGTCGTCGACGATCACGCTCTCGGTCAACTCGAGCTCGAGCGCGCCGCGCGGCAGCTGGAACTCGTCGATCACCGCACGCACGTCGTCGAGCAGGCCGTGCGCGAACTGCATCGCCGAGACGTTGACCGAGATGCGGACATGGCCGAGGCCCTGCTCGGCGAGGAAGGCATGGTGCCGCGCGGCCTCGTGCAGCACGCGGCGACCGAGCTCGACGATGAGCCCGCTCTCCTCGCAGACGGTGATGAACTCGGCGGGCGGCAGCAGCCCGCGCCGCGGATGCTCCCAGCGCACCAGCGCCTCCAGCGCGACCAGGCGCAGGTCCGCCGAGAACACGGGCTGGAACAACAGGCGGAATTCCTTCCGCTCGAGCGCCTCGCGCAGCTCCTGCAGCAACTGCAGCTTGCCGGTGGTGGGCGTCTTGCCCGCACGGTAGGCGACGGTGCAGTTCCGCCCCTGCTTCTTGGCCTGGTACATCGCGAGCTCGGCGCTCATCAGCAGGCTCTCGGCGCTGCCGGCGTCCTCGGGGAAATGGCTGTAGCCGACGCAGGCGCTGAGCTTGCAGCTGCCCTCGCCGATCGCGATCGGATCGGCGAGCGCCGCGTGCACGGTAGCCGCCATGCGCTCGGCGTGCAGCTCGTCGCGGCCTTCGAGCAGGATCGCGAATTCGTCGCCGACCGACCGCCCGAGCACGGCGCCCGGCCCGCACAGCCGGCGCAGGCGCGCGGCGACCTCGCACAGCGCCTGGTCGCCCGCGGCGTGGCCCAGCTCGTCGTTGACCAGCTTGAATTCGTCGAGGTCGACGACCAGCACCGCGACGCGCGCCGGCGCGCCGGCGTGCTGGGCGGCGACCACGGCCTGCGCGACGCGGTCGAGCATCAGGTGCCGGTTCGGCAGCCCGGTCAGCACGTCGTGCGTGGTGCGCCACTGCAGCTGCTGCGCGTGGCGCTGGCGCTCGCTCGTGTCGGTGAGCAGGCCGAGCAGGTGGGTGGCGCGGCCGTCGCCGTCGCGCATCGGCGTGACGTGGAAGTCGTACCAGAACGGCTGCCCGTCGCGGCGCGTGCCCTGCAGCGCCACCTGCGCCTCGCGCATCGCGGCGAGCGCCTCGTGCACGGCGGTGGCACCGGGCTGGCCCGGGTCGGCGGCCTGCAGGAAGTCGAAGGGGCGGCCTTCGACGTCGTCGACGCGGTGGCCGGTGATGTGCTCGAAGGCTGGATTGGCGTAGACGATCGGGAAAGACGGATCGGTCGCGTCGGCGATCAGGATGCCGCTGCCGCTCGCCTGCACGGCGCGCTCGAGCAGGCGCAGGCGCGTGGACAGCAGGCGCTGCGGGCGCAGGTCGATCATGCCGCCGACCATCCGCACGGCGCGGCCGTGGCCGTCGCGCTGGATGTGGCCGCGGTCGAGCACGTCGGTGTAGGTGCCGTCGCCGCGCTGGAAGCTGTACTCGCCGACCCAGTCGGCGTCGTCGCCCTCGATCGCGGCCGTGAGGCTCGCATCGATGCACCCGCGATCGTCGGGATGCACGAGCGAGGCCCACTGGGCGATGTCCTGCGGCAGGGTGCCGGTGTCGAAGCCGAAGTTCGCGGCGAAGCTGTCGCTGAACCAGACGCTGCCGCTCAGGATGTCGTAGTCGTAGGCGGCGTCGCTCATCGCCTGCGCGAGCAGGTGGACGCGCTCCTGCGCGCGCTCGAGCTCGCTGATGTCGCGGGCGACCACCAGCCGCGCGGGCGTGCCGTGGAAGTCCACGTCGACCGAGCGGACCTGCACGTGCAGCAGCGTGCCGTCGCGGTGCAGGTGGGTCCAGACGCGGCCCTGGCGGCGCTCGGCGGAATCGACCTGCACGTAGGCGCGCAGGGCCTCGCGCGTCTCGGCGGGCCGCAGCTCGAGGATCGACATGCCTTCCAGCATCTCGCGCGGGTAGCCGTACATCTCCGCCGCCGCGCCGTTGGCGGCGAGGATCCGCAGGTCGCCGACGTCGAACACCCACATGGGGACCGGACTGGCGTGGAACGCATCGAAATCCGCGGACATCCGGTTGTTCCTCGACGGCCATGCCATCGTCCCCGGCCTCACCTTGCCATGTGAAGGCGCGCGCTGTGAATCCCATTGGTCACGAAGTGCGGCGTGCGTCGCCGACGTATGGCCGTGTCGGGCAAGTGCCGACGTGGCAGCGTGGCGGGGCCGGCACGGTGCCGGGGGGGAAAGGACACGATGAAGAAGATCGGGATGTTCGGCGCGGCGCTGGGGCTCCTCGCGGTGATGGGGACGTCGGGCGCGCAGGTGCGGCCGATGATGGTGCCGCCGGTGACGGGAATGGCGCGCCCGGCCGCGGTCGGTGCGGTGGTGGACCGCGACGCGGCGGTCGATCGTCGCCTGTCGAGCCTGTCGAAGAAGACCCGCGCGCTGGAAGGCCGCGTCGCGACGCTGGAGGCCGCCCTGCGCGAGATGCGCGCGGCGACGGAGTACACGTGCAGCGCGCCCTCGGTGTCGCGCAACGGTCGCGGCGCGACGGAGGACTGCGGGCCCTACGCCTGCAACTACCTCGACGGCCGCTGCCGCACCACGTCGGTCGACAGCAGCCAGTGCGCCGCCGGCTTCCTGTGGGACGGCAGCAACCACTGCGTGCCGGCGCCCACGGGCTCGAGCGACGACTGAGGGCGGCCGCTCAGGCGACCGACGTGAAGAGGTCGGGCTGCGGCCCGGCCTCGCCGATGTTCGACAGGCCGACGCCGACGAGCCGGTAGCGCGTCGTCGCCGGCAGCTCGACGCGGGCGAGCAGGGCCACCGCCGCGTCCGCGAGCGCGGTCGCATCGCCGGGCATCGCGGGCGGCGTCAGCGACCGCGTCAGGATGCGGAAGTCGGACGTCTTGAGCTTCAGCACGACGGTGCGCGGGCGTCGCGGCCCGCGGCCGTCGCGCAGGTCGCGCTCGCGATGGCGCTCCCAGGCCGACCAGGTCTTGGCCGCGAGCGCGGCAATGTGCGGCACCAGCGCGTCCAGCGGCACGTCCTGCGCGAGCGTGTCCTCGCTCGAGATCTGCGTATGCGGGCGCTCCGGTTCCACCGGGTGCGCGTCGATGCCCCAGGCCAGTTCGTGCAGGCGCCGGCCCCAACGGCCGAACCGCAACGTGAGCGCCGCCTCGCCGGCCTCGCGCAGGTCCGCGACGGTGCGCAGGCCCATCGCCTCGAGCTCGCCTTGGGTGACGCGGCCGACGCCCGGCAGCCGCCCGACGGCGAGCGGCGCGAGGAAGGCCTCGACCTTCGATGGCGGCACCACGAACAGGCCGTCGGGCTTGTTCCAGTCGGACGCGATCTTCGCGACGAACTTGTTCGGCGCCACGCCGGCCGAGGCGGTGAGCCGCGTGACCTCGCGGATCTCCGCGCGGATCGCCTTGGCGATGTCCGTCGCCGTGGGAAACGCGCTGAGCGGGGCGGTGACGTCCAGATAGGCCTCGTCGAGGGACAGCGGCTCCACGAGCGGCGTGTGCTGCTCGAAGATCGCCCGGATCTGCTGCGAGACCTGCTTGTAGCGGACAAAGTCGGGCGGCACGAACACCGCCTCGGGGCACAGCCGCTCGGCGCGCACCGCGGGCATCGCCGAGCGGATGCCGAAGACGCGCGCCTCGTAGCTCGCCGCGCAGACCACCGAGCGCGCGCCTTTCCAGGCGACGACGACCGGACGCCCGCGCAGCGACGGGTCGTCGCGCTGCTCGACGCTCGCATAGAAGGCGTCCATGTCGACGTGGATGACCTTGCGCACGACGTCGCTCATCGGCGGCACGCGCGCGGGGCATCGCGGAAGGCGGTCGACAGGATCACGCGGGGATTGTCGCGCGCCGGGACGCCGCGGCGCCGCAAGCGGCCGCAGGCGCGTCGCCACCACCCGGCGCTCACGGGGCGCGCCCGACCCTGTGCGCCGCTTCCCGCCCCGCCCGACGCCATGCCCGACCTCACCGCCGACCGCCTGCGTCAGCAGCATGCCTACTTCGAGGACGGCGTCAGCCATGCGCTGCGCCGCGCCGGCGCCGGGCCGGACGGCGTGCTCGAGCGACGGCTGCGCGGCCAGGCGCGGACGCTGCAGGCGATGCTCACCGATCGTGCCGCGGCGCAGGCCGTCGCCGACGTGGCCGAGGCCGCCTGCCGGGTGATGGACACGGCCGAGCCGGAGGCCCCGCTGCACATGCTGCAGATCGCCCGCGAGAGCCTCGCGCGGCTGGTGCGCCGGCAGGCGCTGGCCCTGCCGGGGCCGCGCGTCGCGGCCTGACGGGCCGTTCACCCGATCGGCGACAATGCGCATCCCGTCCCGGATGCCCCGTCGCCGATGAGCCCGACCGCCTCGCCCGTCTCCCTGACCCGTTACCTGATCGAGGAACAGCGCGAGGGCCGCATCGGTCCGAACCTGCGCCTGCTCATCGAAGTCGTCGCCCGCGCCTGCAAGTCGATCTCGATCGCCGTCGGCAAGGGCGCGCTCGGTGGCGTGCTGGGCGATGCCGGCACCGGCAACATCCAGGGCGAGGCGCAGAAGAAGCTCGACGTGCTGTCGAACGAGATCCTCCTCGAGGCGAACGCCTGGGGCGGCCACCTCGCCGCGCTCGCGTCGGAGGAGATGGACCACTGCGTCGTCATCCCCGACGAATACCCGCGCGGCAAGTACCTGCTGCTGTTCGACCCGCTCGATGGCTCGTCGAACATCGACGTCAACATCTCGGTGGGCACGATCTTCTCGGTGTTGCGCTGCCCGGACGACGTGGAGACCGTCGGCGACGAGCACTTCCTGCAGCCGGGCACCGCGCAGGTGGCGGCCGGCTACTGCACGTACGGGCCGAGCACGATGCTGGTGCTCACCATCGGCAACGGCACGCACGCCTTCACGCTCGATCGCGAGATCGGCAGCTTCGTGATGACCACGCGCGGCATGCAGATTCCCGAGGAGACGAAGGAATTCGCGGTCAACATGTCGAACCAGCGCTTCTGGGAAGCGCCGATGCAGCAGTACGTCGGCGACCTGCTGGCCGGCAAGGAGGGCCCGCGCGGCAAGGACTTCAACATGCGCTGGGTCGCGTCGATGGTGGCCGACGTGCATCGCATCCTGACCCGCGGCGGCTTCTTCAGCTATCCGCTCGATGCCAAGTGCGCGCCCAAGGGCGGCAAGCTGCGCCTGATGTACGAGGCGAACCCGATGGCCTTCCTGGTGGAACAGGCCGGTGGCGCGGCGAGCACCGGGCGCGAGCGCATGCTCGAGGTCACGCCGACCGGCCTGCACATGCGCGTGCCGGTGTTCCTCGGCTCGAAGCAGGAGGTCGAGGCCGCGGTGCGCTACCACCTCGACCACGACGCGCAGCGGCAGGCCGCCGCCTGACCGTGGCGGTCGGCGACTTCATCGAGGTCTACGAGGACCTGCTCGCGCCGGAGTGGTGCGCGCAGGTCGTCGAGCGCTTCCGCGGCAGCGGCGACACGCAGCCGGGCCGGATCGGCAGCGGCGTGTTTCCCGACATGAAGGACAGCCACGACCTCACCCTCGCTGGCCGCGCCGGTTGGGAAGACGTGGTCAACACGCTCAACCAGGCGGTGATCGCCGGCCTGGTGCGCTACCTGCGTGCCTATCCGCATGCGCTGGTCGCGCCGCTGATGCTCGAGCTGCCCGGTGCGGACGGAAAGCGCCACCGGCTCACGGCCGAACGCCTGCAGGCGATGAGCGACACCGAACTGCTGCCGGTGGTGATGCACGTCTTCCGTCCGGGCGCGATCAACCTGCAGCGCTACACCGCGGGTCGCGGCGGTTATCCGTACTGGCACTGCGAGTTGTACCCGCGCGATGCGGGCACCGAGACGCTGCATCGCCACCTGCTGTGGACGGTCTACCTCAACGACGGCTTCGGCGAAGGCGAAACGGAATTCCTCTACCAGCATCGCAAGGTCGCACCGAAGACCGGCGCGCTGCTGATCGCGCCCGCGGCCTTCACGCATACGCATCGCGGCAACCGCCCGCAGGGCGGCGACAAGGTCATCGCGACGAGCTGGATCCTGTTCCAGCGCGCGGAGGCGCTGTTCGGCGCACGCTGACGGCGGCCGCCGGGGTCGCTCAGCCGACGGCGTCGCGTCGACGGGACACGCGCCAGGCGAGCAGCGCGGCCGAGGGCACAACCACGAGTCCGGTCGCGACGAAGCACCATGCCGACAGGCTCGCGTGGCCGACGGCCTCGACGCCCCACTGCGTCTCCATCCACGACCACATCGGCAGCAGCAGGACGGTAGCGAGGATGGCGACGGGCGTTGCCAGCAGCGCGGCGGCGGCGGCGACAAGCGCGGCGCGCACGCCGCCGGGCCTCACGGCCGCGAGTGGTTCAGCACGAGCCAGTACAGGCCGACCTGCTTGACCGCCCAGACGAACTGCTCGAAGTCGACCGGCTTCTGGATGTAGCTGTTCACGCCGAGCGCGTAGGTGGCCTCGACGTCGAACGGCTCGGTGCTGGTGGTCAGCACCACCACCGGCAGCCCGCGCGTGGCGTCGTTCGCACGGATCGCCTGCAGCACTTCGCGACCGTCCACCTTCGGCAGGTTGAGGTCGAGCAGCACGAGCGACGGAAGGTCGGCGGCATCGCGGTCGGCGAAGCGTCCGCGCGCGAAGAGATAGTCGAGTGCTTCGGCGCCGTCGCCGACGACGACGAGCTGGTTGGCGATCTTGGCCTCGTCGAACGCGAGCCGGGTCAGCTCGACGTCGTCCGGGTTGTCCTCGACCAGCAGGATTTCCTTGTGCATCTTCGCCTCACGGGCCCGCGACGGGCAGCTCCACGGTGAACGTGCTTCCCGCACCGAGCGTGGACTCGGCGCTCACGCGTCCGCCATGCCGGTGCGCGATGCGCTGCGCGATGGCAAGGCCGAGGCCGTGGCCCGCGCCCTGCTCGACGCCGTGAAGGCGCTGGAACGGCTGGAACAGCTTGTGAGCATACTGCATGTCCAGGCCACAGCCGGTGTCGCGCACGGCCAGTCGCAGGCGTCCATCGACCACCTCGCCGTGCACCTCGATGCGCGCCGGATCGGCGCCGCGCGTGAACGTCCACGCGTTCTCGAGCAGCGCGCGCAACAGCTGGCGCAGCAGACGTTCGTCGCCGCGCACGTGAAGGCCGGGCTGCACGTCGACGATCACGTCGCGGCCGGCATCGGCATCGTGCAGTTCGGCGAGGACCCATTCGGCGAGCAGCGACAGGTCGACGTCGGACGGGTTCATCGCCGCGCTCGCCGCGCGCGACAGCTCGCCGAGTGCGGTGAGCAGGCCCGACATGCGACCGGCGGCGGCACGGATGCGCGACAGATGCATGCGCTCGGCGGCGTCGAGCTTCGGCGCGGCGCGGTCCTCCAGCAGTTTCGCGAAGCTCTCGATCGAGCGCAGCGGTGCACGCAGGTCGTGCGCGACGGTGTCGGCGAACATCTGCAGCTGGCGTTGCTCGGCACCCGCATCGGCCGGCCCCTCGACGAGCTGCGCGAGCCAGCGGTCGCCGTCGAGCGCGCGCACGTGCAGCCGGCCGCCCTCGACGGCGAGCGCGTCGTGCAGCGCGCCGGGATCCGCGAGCACCGCGTCGATGGCGCTCAACGCGTCGCCGGCCACCAGCTGGAAGCGTGCGGTGAACCCGGCATTGACCGCGAGCAGCCGGCCGTCGCGGTCGACCACGGCGGTCGGCACCGCACAGGCGGCGGCGAGCGCATCGGAGGCGGGCGGCGTGGGGTCGGTCGGCATCGGGGAAGCGGATACGGCGGCGACGGGACGCGCAGTCTAATGGGCTGCAGTGAAGGCGGCCGCGGGCCGCGGTGCACGCACGGCCTTGACCCGCCGCGGTGGCACGATGGCGGTCGACCGGGGGCGATGCCATGGACCTGCACCAGATCCTTTTCCTGCTGATCCTCGCCGGATCGCTCTACCTGTTCGTCAGCGAGAAGCTGCGGGTGGACGTGACCGCGATGCTCACGCTCGCCGCACTGGTGCTCGCCGGCGTTCTCGACACGAAGCAGGCGCTGTCGGGCTTCGCGAGCGAGCCGGCGATCATCGTCGCCGCGGTGTTCGTGATCTCCGGTGCACTCGCGGCGACCGGCATCACCGAACGCCTCGGGCAATGGATCGGACGCGCGGCCGGCCAGGCCGAGTGGCGGGCGGTGCTGGTGATCATGCCGGCGGTCGCCGCGCTCAGCGCCTTCACCCACCACGTGATGGTGACCGCGATGATGCTGCCGATCGTGGCGCGCTTCGCGCAGGCACGCGGCCTGTCGCCGTCGAAGCTGCTGATGCCGATGTCGCTCGCGGCCTCGCTCGGCACCACGCTGACGCTCGTCAGCGCACCGGCCTTCCTGCTCGCCGCCGACCTGCTCGAGCGCAACGGCGCCGGCGAACTCTCGATCTTCTCGATCACCCCGATCGGACTCGCGCTGGTGGCGATCAGCGTGCCCTACATGATGCTCGCGCGCTGGCTGCTGCCCAAGCGCGGCGGCCAGGCGACCGACGAGGACTGGATGCAGCTCGGCTGCTATCGCACGGAACTGCGGATCGTGGAGGGCGGCCGCTGGGCCACGCGGCCGCTCGCCGAGCTCAACCGCGCGCTCGGCGACCGCTTCAAGCTGCACGGCTGGATGCGCGACGGCCACGTGCGGCGCGACCTCGGCGATTCGAGCCCGCTGCTCGGCGGCGACGTGCTGCTGGTCGCGGCGTCCGCCGAAGCGCTGGCATCGCTGCGCGACGACCCGGGCCTCGACCTGCATGCGATCGAGCGCTTCCGCCACCACATCGAGGGCGACGGCGAGGAACAGCTGGTGCAGGCGCTGGTCGCGCCGGCGTCCGAGTTCATCGCGCACAGCATCCGCGAGCTCGACTTCGCGCGGCGCTTCCACGTGGTGGTCGCGGGGCTCTGGCGCCGGCGCGGGGCGCACACGTTGCGGCTCGCCGAACAGCGACTGCGCGAAGGCGACCTGCTGGTGCTCTACGGGCGGCCGTCGCGCTTCGCGGAGCTCGCCAGCCACCACGGCTTCCTGATGCTGATGCCGTTCGCCGGCGAGGCCAAGCGCCGCCTGCGGGCACCGCTCGCGCTGATGATCCTGGGCGCGACGATCCTCACCGCGGCCACCGAATGGCTGCCGGCACCGCTCGCCTTCCTGTTCGGCGCGGTCGCGATGGTGGCGACGCGATGCGTCGACGTGGAGCAGGCGTATCGCGAGATCGACGTGCGCGTGTTCGTGATGATCGCCGGCGTGATCCCGCTCGGCGTGGCGATGGAGCAGACCGGCACCGCGCAGCTGCTCGCCAACGGGCTGCTGCATGTCGTCGCCGGTTGGCCCGCGCTCGCCGTCCTGCTGGTGATGTTCGGCGTCGCCGCGCTGCTCACGCAGATCCTGTCGGACGGCGCGACCACCGTGCTGCTCGCGCCCGTTGCGCTCAACCTGGCGGAGGGGCTCCACCTCGCGCCGACGCCGTTCGTGGTCTGCACGGCACTCGGCGCGGTGGTCGCCTTCCTCACGCCGATCGGCCACCACGGCAACCTGCTGATCCTCGGCCCGGGCCAGTACCGCTTCAGCGACTTCCTGAAGATCGGCCTGCCGCTGACCCTGATGATCGCGGTCGTCTGCGCCTGGATGTCGCGCTGGTTGTGGCTCGGCGGCCCGTTGTGGCCGACGTGATCAGGCGACGGCGGCCGCCAGCCGCGGCAGCCGGCCCTCGAACACGGTGCCGCGCTCGACGCTGGAGGTGAGCGTGAGGCTGCCGCCGTGCGCGGTGGCGATCTCGCGGGCGATGTAGAGCCCGAGGCCGAGGCTGGTGGGGCGCGAGTCGCTTTCGGGCAGTTGCACCATCGGCTTGAAGATGCGCTCGATGTCCGCCTCGCCGACCGGGCGGCCGTGGTTGATGACACGGATCACGATCGTGTCGCCATCCGCGCGCACCTCGATCTGCACGCCCGGCTCCCGCTCGCCGTGTTGGGCTGCGTTGACGAGGAGATTGGTGAGCATCTGCTGCAGTCGCACCGGATCGAACCGCCCGCGCAGGTCGCCGTCGAGGTCGATGTCGAAACGCGAGCGCGGATACGTCGCGCCCGCATCGGCGACGGCCGCGTGTACGACGTCGGTGAGGTCGCCGTCGGCGGGCGCGGTGGGCATGCCGCGGCCCATCTGCACGCGCGTGTAGCTGAGCAGGTCGTCGACCATGTGGTTCATGAAGCGCGCCGAGCGCGAGGCGCGAACGCCGAGGTCCTGCACCTGCTCGGCGGAGACCCCTGCGCGCGTGAGCAGCTCGCCGATCATGGCCACGTTGGCGAGCGGCGAACGCAGGTCGTGGCCCAGCACGGCGAGGAACAGGTCGCGCGCGAGGTTCTCGCGTTCGGTGTAAGCCACGATCGACTGCGCGAGCGCTTGGTCGATGGATTCGTTGAAGCGCACCATGGCGTCGAGTACGACGTCGGTGACCTCGCGGACGTGCGGCAACCACCTGCGGAGCACCGTGGCGCGCAGCGCGCGGAACTCGGCGCTGAGCTGCAACAGGGAGAAATCGTTGCTCTGCCGCAGTGCGCCGTGGATCGCCGCCGCGGTGCGCGGTCCGGGGCCGCTGTCGGACTCGCCCTGCGACTTGGTGAACTGCTCGGCGCCGGATTGCGGCGAGCCGAGGTCGAGGGCGACCGCATGCAGGATCTCGCGCGAATGGTCGCGCAGCGCGAGGTCCGTCATCCGCGTGCCTTCGGGCGCATTGCGCCGCGCGAAGTCCTCCCAGTCGGAAAGGATCGCGTCCATATGCGTTTCGATGAATCGGGCGAGTTCCACGGGTGGCTCCTTGCGACCGGATCCGCGGGGCGCGGACGTCGTGAGCCAGGGGGCGATGCAGCGCCCCGGAGGTCGGGTGTGGTTGCAGTGTAGTCCGCTGCGCTTCGCACCACTGCGCGTGGTGCGGGAGGCCCGGTCCGCCGTCCCGAGCGGGCCATCCCTCCGACGGGCGGTGCCTAGAACAGCTCGCCCTGCGGCGTGGCCTTGCGGGGCGGCACGAAGAGGCTCGCGTCGAGCGCGGGAAAGCGCCCGTAGCCGAGCCGCGCGCGGGCCTTGCGGAAGCGCTGCTCGATCAGCTGCGCGAAGACGCCGGTGCCGGTCATGCGCGTGCCGAACTCGGCCTGGTAGTCCTTGCCGCCACGCATCTGCTGCACGAGGCTCATCACGTGCGCGGCGCGGTCGGGACAGTGCAGCTCGAGCCATTCACGGAAGACCTCCTTGAGCTCGTGCGGCAGGCGCAGCAGCACGTAGCCGGCCTCGCGCGCGCCGTGCTCGAAGCAGGCCTCCAGGATCCGCTCCAGCTCCATGTCGGTGATCATGGGGATCACCGGCGCGACCATCACGCCCACCGGCACGCCGGCGTCGGCCAGCGCCTTCATCGCGCGCAGCTTCGCGTGGGGTGCGGAGGCGCGCGGCTCGAGCTTCGAGGCGAGCCGGTTGTCGAGCGTGGTCACCGAGAAATGCACGCTGACGAGGTTGTCGCGCGCCATCGCGGCGAGCAGGTCGACGTCGCGCTCGATCGACGCGCCCTTGGTCACGAAGCTCACCGGATGCTTCGTCTCGGCGAACACTTCCAGCACCGCGCGCGTGATGCCGTAGCGGCGCTCGATCGGCTGGTAGGCATCGGTGTTGATGCCGAGCGCGGTGTCCTGCGGCACGTAGCCCGGCCGGGCGAGTTCCTCGCGAAGGCGTTCGACGGCATTGGTCTTGGCGAACAGCTTCGTCTCGAAGTCGAGCCCCGGCGACAGGTCCAGGTACGAATGCGTCGGCCGCGCGAAGCAGTAGACGCAGCCGTGCTCGCAGCCGCGGTACGGATTGAGCGACTGCGAGAAGCCGATGTCGGGCGACTGGTTGCGGGTGAGGATGCTGCGCGCGCGCTCCTCGGTGACCGTCGTGGCCGGCTTCGGTGCGTCGGCGAGGTCCTCGTAGACCGAGCCCCAGCCGTCGTCGGTGCCCTCGACCGTGGTGGCGTCGAACCGCGAGGCCACGCGCGAGGCGGCGCCGCGGCCCTTGATCGGCGAGCTCGGTTTGCGGGCGTCGGTCATCCGCGGATTTTCCGCGCGGGCCGTCTCAGGCGCCGTGACCGCCATGACGGCCGCTTGCAGGCCCGGCCGTATGATCGATCGCCGCTCCCCCGCTGCCCGGCCCGATGCCCCACGCCGCATTCCCCGCCCCGTCCGTGCCGACCCCCGCCGCCGCGGAGCGCCGATGCTGAGCGTGGTCGAGTGGCTGTGCGCGAGCGTCCACGCCCACCCGACCTTCTGGCGGTGGCTGGTGGCGGGCTGGGTCGTGTACGTGGCGAGCCTCGGCCTCTGGGTGATCCTCCAGAAGCGGGAGCCGGCGGCGACGCTGGCCTGGCTGGTCAGCCTGGCGGCGCTGCCCTACGTCGGCTTCATCGTCTACTACGTGTTCGGTCCGCAGCGCATCCGCAGGCAGCGGCTCCGGCGCGGTCGGGCGCGGGCGCGCATGCCGCGCGAGGCCGGCAGCGGCCCGGACGCCGAGGTCCGCGAGCTCGCGAGGCTCGGCCAGGCGACCACGCGGCTGCCGCCATCCACCGCCAGCGACGTGCGCCTGCTCGTCGACGGCGGCGCGACCTACGACGCGCTCGTGGAGGCGATCGCGACGGCACGCGAGCACATCCATCTCGAGTACTACATCTTCGAGCCCGACGTCACGGGCGCGCGCGTGCGCGATGCGCTGGTCGAGCGTGCACGCGCCGGCGTGCGCGTGCGCCTGCTGCTCGACGCGGTGGGCTCGGCGAAGATGAAGCGGCGCTTTTTGCAGCCGCTGCTCGATGCCGGCGGCGAACTCGCCTGGTTCCATCCGATGCTCGCGCGCTGGCGGCGGCCGTGGCTCAACCTGCGCTCGCACCGCAAGATCGTGGTGATCGACGGGCGCGTGGCGTTCACCGGCGGCATCAACGTCACCGACGAGGAGGACGAGACGCGGCGCAGCGACGCCTATCGCGACCTGCACCTGCGCATCGAGGGCGACGTGGTCGGCGCCTTGCAGCAGGTCTTCGTCGAGGACTGGATCTACGCGACGGGCCAGAAGCCGCCGCCGCTCGGCCGGCCCGAACCGGTGGCGGGCGACGTTGCCGCGCAGGTGCTGGTGTCGGGGCCCGACGGGCCGTGGGAAGCGATCCACCGCCTGCACGTCGCGGCCATCCACGCGGCCCGCCAGCGCGTCTGGCTCGCCACGCCGTATTTCGTGCCCGGCGAGGCGGCGATGATGGCGCTCACCTCGGCCGCGCTGTCGGGCCTGGACGTGCGGCTGCTCGTGCCGCGGCACAGCGATTCGCGGCTGGTGACGTTCGCCGCGCGGTCGTATTTCGACGACCTCCTCGCCGCCGGCGTGCGCATCCACGAATACGGCCCGCGGCTCATGCACAGCAAGGCGCTGCTGTGCGACGACGAGGTCGCGATCATCGGCAGCGCCAACTTCGACCACCGCAGCTTCCGCCTCAACTTCGAGGTCTCGATGCTGTTCCGCGATACTGGCGTCGCGACCCTGCTCGAAGACATCCTGCAGCGCGACATGGCGCAGTCGCCGCGCGTGCGGGCCGACCGTCGACCGTCCTTCCTGCGCGAGCGCCTGCCCGAGGCGCTGGCACGACTCGTGGCGCCGCTGCTCTGAGGCTGTGCGTCGACGCGGGCCGCCATCGGAATACCTGCAGCCCGGACGATGCCTTGCGGTACCGCGCGCTGCTCATCCCGGCGCTGCGAATGGATGTCCCGCGAGGCGGGGCCGCATCGCGGCGGTCCCGCCGGCCGTGGGTCCGCGGTAGGCGGGCGTTTCGACCGGCGGCGCCGGTAGCCGGGCCAGCGGCCGTGCGGGCGCGAGGCCGGCGCTACACTTCGGCGACTGCCGGAGGATCCGCCGATGTCCTGGCTCTATCTGCTCCTCGCCATCGCGGCGCTCGCGATCGCGTTCAAGACCGCCTCGACCGCGCTGATGGTCATCGCGCTGTTCGCTGCGTGCGGGCTGGTGCTGGCCTGGCTGATGGGCCTGCTTGCGGCCCGCGTCGAGAGCCGCAGCAGCGACCTCTCGATGGTCATCGACCCGGTCGAGCTCAATCGCCTGCGGGAGCAGGCCGAGGCGAGGCGCGCGGCCGCGACGGCGCAGGCGCCCGAGGCCTGAGTCGCCGGCGTCGCACTGCGGGGACGGCAGGGCACGCCTTTACATCGACGAATGGACCGGGCGCCGCCTCGTGCGCCCGGCGACGTCGAACGCGCACGGTATTGGATGGACTTCCCGAATCGCACGAGGCCTGACCGGAGCCGACGATGTCCGGGCACGCGCGTCGCCGTGGTGCGTGGCGGGCGAAGACGCGGCCCGAGGGCCGGTCTCACAGTGGCCGAGCCGAGGCCAGCCGTTACGATGCGCGCATGACCCATCTCAGCGTCAACGTGAACAAGATCGCCGTGCTCCGCAATTCGCGCGGGGGCGACGAACCCGACGTCGTGCGCGCCGCGACGACCTGCCTGGACGCCGGCGCCTTCGGCATCACCGTTCATCCGCGCCCGGATGCGCGGCACATCACCGAATCCGACGTGCATGCGCTGGCCGCGCTCACGTCGACGCGCGGCGTCGAGTTCAACCTCGAGGGCAATCCGTTCGCGCCGCCGCGTGCGGGTTACGCGGGCTTCCTCGCACTGTGCGAGGCGGTGCGACCGGCGCAGGCGACGCTCGTGCCCGATGGCGACGGCCAGATCACCTCGGACCACGGGTTCGATTTCGCAGGCGACCTCGGCCGCCTGCGTGAAATGGTCGCGGCCCTGAAGGCCTTCGGCTGTCGCGTGAGCCTGTTCGTCGACGCCGACGCGAGCGCGGCGTCACAGCCGGCGGCGTCGGGCGTCGAGCAGGCCGCGGCAGTCGGTGCCGATCGCGTCGAGCTCTACACCGGCCCCTTCGCGGCCGCGTTCGCCTCGGGAACGGTCGCGCCGGCGCTTGCGAGCGCGTCGACCGTCGCGCGGCGCGCACAGGCGGCCGGCCTCGGCGTCAATGCCGGCCACGACCTCAGCCAGGCGAACCTGCCGGCGTTCCTCGCCGGCATTCCGAGCGTGCTGGAAGTCTCGATCGGCCATGCGCTGATCGGCGAGGCGCTGTACGCCGGTCTCGCGCCGACGGTGCGGGCGTACCTGGACATCATCGCGCGCAGCTGACACGTCGATGCGTCGGCACGCGATAGCGGCGCGGCGCCGGCCGGGCCCGGTTCGCGGTGACCTGGCTGCGAATCGCGCATAAAAAAACGCCGCCCGGAGGCGGCGTTTTCAACAAGGTAAGCGGTATCGCGTTAGTTCCGTCCGGCCCGCGAGCGGGGCCGGGCGTGGATCACTCGTCCTTCTGCACGAAGCCGATCTTCTGCATGTCGGCGTTCTTGGCGTAGGCGAGGACCCGGGCGAGCACTTCGTATTCGGCCTGCCCGTTGACGTCGATCTCCAGCCGCGGCTGGTTGCTCGGGTCGCGCTGCACCGTCTGCGTCATGATGTTCTGCAGCTGGTTCAGCGGGGTGGGCTGGCCGTTCCAGGAAACCGTGCCCGACGCGTCGATGGTGAGCGAGACGGGCGGCGGCGGTTCCTGGTCCACAGGCGGCGGGTTGAGCGTCGGCTGCGGCAGGTTGATATCGATCGGGTACGAGAGCGTCGGCGCCGTCACCATGAAGATGATCAGCAGCACCAGCATTACGTCGACGAGCGGCGTCACGTTGATGTCGGCCATCGGGCCGCTGCCGGAACCAGTACTGAAAGCCATGGCGGTTCCTTATCGTTCCTTGGTGGCCACGAAGCCGACCTTGCGCATGCCCTGCTTCTGGGCCATGTCCACCAGCTCCTTGAGGGTCTGGTACTTGGTCGTCTTGTCGCCACGCACGTTGAGCTGCGGCTGCGGGGTCTGCTGGGCCGCCACCGAGAACTGGCTCTCGAGCGCGTTCTTGCTGATCGGCTCGTCGTTCCAGTACACCGAACCGTTCTCCTGAACGGTCAGCGTGATCGGCGGGACCGGCGGGGCTTCGTCAGGACGCTTGTCGAGATTGGCCGCCGGCAACTCCACCTTCACCTTGTGGCTCATGAGAGGCGCCGTGATCATGAAGATGATCAGCAGCACCAGCATCACGTCCACGAGGGGAGTGACGTTGATTTCGGCCATCGGGCCGCCGCTGTTGCCTGAACTGAAGGCCATTTCCGACTCCGGTTAGGACGTTCGACCGGGGATCAGCGCTTGACCGGGACTTCGCCGACGCGGGCGCCGGTCGCGAAGAAGTCGTGCAGGTCGTGCGCGAACGTGTCGAACTTGTTGTTGGTGACGCGGTTCAGGCGGTTGAAGAAGTTGTACGCCAGCACCGCCGGGATCGCGACGAACAGGCCGAGCGCGGTCATGATCAGCGCCTCGCCGACGGGACCCGCGACCGCGTCGATCGACGCCTGGCCGGAAGCACCGATGCGGATCAGCGCGCCGTAGATGCCCCAGACGGTACCGAGCAGGCCGACGAACGGCGCGGTCGAACCGACGGTGGCGAGCACGGTCAGGCCGGCTTCCAGACGCGAGGACTCACGGGTCACGGCCTGGCGCAGGGCGCGGTCCACGAACTCCGAGCGGTTCAGCGACTCGACGAGGCGCGAACCCTCGTGGCGCTGGTGGTGCGCGGCGGCCTGGGCGGCGTCGAGGGCGATCTTCGAGAACGGCTCGCTGCGCGGCTGCTCTTCCATGTAGCGGATGGCGTCCTGCGCGTTCGGGGTTTCCCAGAACGTGCTGATGACGCGATCCGACGTGCCGCGCAGGCGGATGTTCTTGATGAAGTTCATGACGATCCAGTAGATGGACAGGGTCGACATGAGGACGAGGGTGATCAGCACCACCCACGAGATGACGAAGGCACCCGGATCACCGGTCATCTCCTGCAGGAGATGCAGCGGACCCATCTGCGTCAGGGCAGATGCGGCGTTGCCACCGGCGGGGGCAGCTTGGGCGAGGGTTTCAAGCAGCATGACGCTTACCTTTGTTGAGTAGTTGAAAGGTGGTGCAAAGCGAAGGAGGACAACGTGTTCGGTCGGGCGGTGTCGCGATTACTGGAGCGACCACACCACGGGGACGACGGCCGTACCCGGATCACCCGGGCAGACCTTCCAGCGACGCACCGCACTGACCGCGGCACGGTCGAGATCGCGGTTGCCGGCGGACTTGCGGACGCTGGCGTCGGTGATGGTGCCGTCGCCGGTCCAGGTCACCTGGACGATCGTGGTGCCCTCCGCCTGCTCGCGCAGCGCGGTCGGCGGGTAGCTCGGATTCGTCTTGCTGCAGACGCTGGCCTGGCCGTTGACCACGTTCGCCGGAGGCGCGGGGGCCTTGGCGGGCGGGGCAGGCGGGGCCGGCGGCGGCGCAGGCGGATCGATCGGGCTCGGATCGTTGTTCTCGATCGGCGGCTGCTCCGGGGGCGGAGGCGTCGGCGTCGGCTGGACGATCTGCTGCTTCGGCGGATTGAGGATCAGCTGCTTGGGCGGCTCCGGCGGCGGCGGCGGCGGCGGCGGGGGCGGCGGTGGCGGCTTGATCAGGTTGACGACAGTGACCTGCTCTTCCTCCTTGTGCACCTTCGGCGCGGTCGCCGGCACGAGAAGGAGAAGGAGTGCCGCGACGTGCACGGCGATCGCGGAGGAGATACCGGCAATACGTGCCCAGTTCAGACCTTCGTTATCTCGACGAGTGGCGTGGGAAAGGTCTTGCGTCATGCGCCATTGCTCAGGAGGGAATTCCGGACGCCATGGCGCCGCGGGCGGTTGCAGTTCCCGAGGCCTTCACGCCGCGGGAATTTCCAAGCATATACCAAACGGTGGCGGCGGTTCCAAGCACGTTACCGCGCCCGTGACCGCCGCCGCGTCCGCATTATTTACCGGACAGCGCGAGGATCTTCTTCGCATCCTCGGGATGCTTGAGTCCCTTCGCCAGTGCCTGTTGCGCGGCCGCTTTCGCTTCGGGAATCCGTTGCTCGTTGCGGAGCACGCCCGCCAGCGCCAGGTAGGCCTCGCCGTCCTTGCCGAGCGGCGCCGCCTTGCCGTACGCCTCGATGGCCTTGGCCACCTGGTCGGAGAAGTAATACGACTGGGCGAGCGCGAGGTAGACGTTGTAGTCGGGCTTGAGCACGCCCTTGGCGATGCCCTCGTTGATGATCTCGACCGTCTCGGCTTCCTTGCCCTCGATGTTGGCGTAGATCGAGAACAACTGGCGGTAGTCGCCGTCCTCGGTCAGCTGGCCTTCCTTGCGCATCTGCTGCAGCAGCGTGGCGGCCTTGTCGGTCTGCTTGGTCTGCAGGTACGACTGCACGAGGTTGAAGCGGGCCTGCTTGTCGGCCGGGTTCTTCGACGCGACGGCTTCGGCGAGCTTGGCGGCTTCGGCGGCGTTGCCGCTGCGGGCGAGCGCGTCGGCCAGGAGCTGCTCCCAGTCCGAATGGCCCGGCGCCGCGGCGACCGCGGGCTTGAGCACCGCGGCGGCGTCGGCATAGCGGCCGAGGCGGTACAGGGCATTGCCGCGTACGACCTGGGAGGTCGGGCTGGTGTCGCGGCTCTCGGCGAGGTACGCGTCGATCGCGGCGAGCGCGCCCGCGTAGTCCTTGTCGATCATGCGGATCTGCGCGCGCTGCAGCATCAGGCCGAAGTGCGCGTCGTTGTCGAGCGCGTTCTGCGCGATCGCGGCGTCGATGTACTTGAGCGCGGCCGGGTAGGTCTGCGCCTGGATGGCGACCTGCGCGGCGAGCTGCGCGGCGAAGGCCTTCTCGTAGGCGTTGGCCGCGTCGTCGGCGAGCAGCGCATCGGCCGCCGCGGTGACTTCCGCGTTCTTCGCCTCGTTGAAGTCCTTGAGCATCGCCTTGAGCTTCGGCGTGCCCTTGACCGTCGCCTTGCCGACCGGCACGACGCGCGTGGCGTTCGGGTACTTGGTCGACACGGCGGCCTGCTCGGCCGGCTTCGCCGCTTCCTCCGGCTTGTTGCGGTCGGCGCGTGCGCGACGTGCAGCGGCCGCGCGACCTTCGCCGGCGCGGGCGTTGTCCTCGGGGTTGTCGCTTTCCTGCGCGAAGGCGGGGGCGATGGTCGCGGAGGCGACGACACCGGCGATCACCGCGACGAGCACGCGGTGACGAAGGGTAGGAAGCGTCATGGAGTTCGACCTCGTTCAACCGCGCGGGGCGCGGGCAATGCGCGGCCGAGAGGCCGCGGGGGCGGTCACGCTAGCAGAAACGCCAGCAGCGATGGAACGGGGACGTATGGCGGCCGATACGCGGTTCCGCTGGCACTCAGCCGCAGCGTGGGCGTCGGCCCGCGGCCTGCGCCTGCTGGTAGGCGGGCATCAATCCATTCGCACGCTGGGAGAGCTCGCCGAGGCGCGCGCGCGGGTCCGGATGCGTCGAGAGGAATTCCGGCGGCCGGCTCGCGCTGAGCGATGCCATGTTCTGCCACAGGTTGACGGCCTGTCGCGGGTCGAAGCCGGCGTTGGCCATGAGCTGCTGGCCCACCACGTCGGCTTCCGTTTCCTGCGTGCGGTTGTTCGGCAGCAGGATGAGGCCCTGCGCCGCGACGCCGCCGACCTGGTTCACCGTGTTCGCCGCGCCCTGGCCGTACCGCGAGCCGATCAGCGCGCCGAGGATGCCGAGCCCCGCCTGCGTGCCCATCTGGCGGGTGATGCGCTCCTCGTGGTGGCGCGAGATCACGTGCCCGATCTCGTGCGCGACGACCGCGGCGAGCTGGTCCTGGTTCTGCGCGACCTTGAAGATGCCGGTGTACACGCCGACCTTGCCGCCCGGCAGCGCGAACGCGTTGGGCTCGTCCTTCTGGAACAGCGCGACGTCCCAGCCGTTCTGGTAGTTCGCGGGCAGCTGGCGGGTGATCGAGTCGACGACGCAGCGCACGTAGGCCGTCTGCTGCGCATTGCTGCTCTGCGGCGTCTGCGCCTTGGCCTGCGCGAAGGCCTGTGCGCCGAGCTGGTTGAGCTGCTCCTGCGACACGCCGCCCACCACCTGCTGGCGTCCCGTGGGCGACGTGGTCGTGGTCGCGCAACCGGCGACGGCGAGGCTGATCGTCAGGGCGAGCAGGAGCGGCTTCATTGGGGGACGTCCGGCTGAATGGGACTCCGGTTGTAGGCGCCGGTCGATCAAGGGGCCGTCAATCGACGCCGCGGGACTGAACGGCTGCTGGCCGGTGATCGCCCGTTCGACGCAAACCGCAGGCGCAGGCATGAAAAAAGCCCGGTTCCCCGGGCTTTTTCCGATGTCGCCGAGGCGATGCGATCAGACGTCGAGGTTGGCCACCTTCAACGCGTTCTCCTCGATGAACTCGCGGCGCGGTTCGACGACGTCGCCCATCAGCGTGGAGAAGATCGCGTCCGCGGCGACCGCGTCCTCGATGCGCACCTGCAGCAGGCGGCGCGTCTCCGGGTTCACCGTGGTCTCCCACAACTGCTCCGGATTCATTTCGCCCAGGCCCTTGAAGCGCTGGATCTGGCGGCCCTTCTTGGCTTCTTCCATCAACCAGGCATAGGCATCGCCGAAGCGCTCGATCGGCTGCGCCCGGTTGCCGCGCACGATCTGCGCGCCGTCGCGGATCAGGCCGTCGAGCTGCGTCGCCGCTTCGCGGATCGAGCGCAGCTCGCCGGTCTCGAACGCGTTCATCGGCAGCACCTGCACGGTCTCCTCGCCCATGTGCATGCGGCGCACGACGAGCGCGGCGGGACGCGTCTCCTCGGCGGCGTTCCACTCGAGGCGGTAGACCGGCCGGCCGAGGTAGCCGTCGTTGATGCGCGCCTCGATCGTGGCGAGCGCGGCGGCGTCGAGCGCGGCGGTGCCGGCATGGAACGGCGCGATGTCGAGCAGCGCCTCCAGCACCTGCGCGTCGAACCGGTGCGCATGGCGACGGATCGCATCGCGTGCATTCGCATGCGCGAGCAGCAACTTCTCCAGCGCTTCACCGACGATCGGCGGCTCGCCGTCGGCGGGGATCAGCGACGCACCCTCGACCGCGTTGCCGGCGAGGTAGGCGTCGAGCGCCGCGTCGTCCTTCATGTACATCTCGGTCTTGCCCTGCTTGATCTTGTAGAGCGGCGGCAGGCCGATGTAGACGTGGCCACGCTCGATCAGCTCGGGCATCTGGCGGTAGAAGAACGTCAGCAGCAGCGTGCGGATGTGCGAGCCGTCCACGTCCGCGTCGGTCATCAGGATGATGCGGTGGTAGCGCAGCTTGTCCGGGTTGTACTCGTCCTTGCCGATGCCGGTGCCGAGCGCGGTGATCAGCGTGCCGACTTCCGCGGAACCCAGCATGCGATCGAAGCGCGCGCGCTCGACGTTGAGGATCTTGCCCTTGAGCGGGAGGATCGCCTGCGTCTTGCGGTTGCGGCCCTGCTTCGCGGAACCACCCGCCGAGTCGCCCTCGACGATGAAGAGTTCCGACAGCGCCGGATCCTTTTCCTGGCAGTCGGCGAGCTTGCCGGGCAGGCCCGCGATGTCGAGCGCGCCCTTGCGACGCGTGAGGTCGCGGGCCTTGCGTGCGGCTTCGCGTGCGCGCGCGGCGTCGATGATCTTGCCGGCGATCGCACGCGCCTCGTGCGGGTTCTCCTGCAGGAATTCCTCGAGGCGCTGGCCGAACGTGCTTTCCACGACCGGACGCACCTCGGAGCTGACCAGCTTCTCCTTCGTCTGCGAGGAGAAGCTCGGGTCGGGCACCTTCACCGACAGCACGGCGATCATGCCTTCGCGCATGTCGTCGCCGCTGAGCGCGACCTTCGCCTGCTTGGCGATGCCGCTCTGCTCGATGTAGTTGGTCAGCGTGCGCGTCAGCGCGGCGCGGAAGCCGATCAGGTGCGTGCCGCCGTCCTTCTGCGGGATGTTGTTGGTGAAGCAGAACATCGTTTCCTGGTAGGCGTCGGTCCACTGCAGGGCGACGTCCACGGTGATGCCGTTCATTTCGCCCGTTACCGAAATCACCTTCGGATGCAGCGGGTTCTTGAGCTGCGCGAGGTGCTCGACGAACGAACGGATGCCGCCCTCGTACTCGAAGACGTCCCGCTTGCCCTCGCCGCGCTCGTCGGCGAGCACGATGCGCACGCCCGAGTTGAGGAACGAGAGCTCGCGCAGGCGGCGCGCGAGGATGTCGTAGTGGAATTCGACGTCGGTGAAGATCTCGGCCGACGGCAGGAAGCGCAGCAGCGTACCGCGGCGATCGGACGCCTCGAGTCGCTCGAGCGGATACACCGGCTCGCCGAGCGCGTACTCCTGGCGCCAGTGGTAACCGTCGCGCCAGATCTCGAGCCAGAGCTTGTTGGAGAGCGCGTTGACGACGGACACGCCGACGCCGTGCAGGCCACCGGAGACCTTGTACGAGTTGTCGTCGAACTTACCGCCCGCGTGCAGCACGGTCATGATGACCTCGGCCGCGGAGACGCCCTCTTCCTTGTGGATGTCGACGGGAATGCCGCGGCCGTTGTCGAACACCGAGCAGGAGCCGTCGGCATGCAGGGTCACGGTGACTTCGTTCGCGTGGCCGGCCAGCGCCTCGTCGATGCCGTTGTCGACGACCTCGAACACCATGTGGTGCAGGCCGGTGCCGTCGTGCACGTCGCCGATGTACATGCCGGGGCGCTTGCGAACGGCCTCGAGGCCGCGCAGCACGGTGATCTTGGAGGAGTCGTAGGAATCGGACGGCGCGGCAGTGGGCACGGCGTCTTCGGGCATCTGGGACATCAGGCAGGAGCCTCCGGCAGGACGGACCGCCGGGCGGACCGCACCGCATACATTAGCTTTACGTGCGCGAAGTGTACCAGAGCGTCTCAGCGCTTCTGCGGACGGCGGATGAACGGGGTCGCTCAGGCGCGCGAGACGCGCCCATGTTCCACGTGGAACACGGCGGGATCGAGCTCCAGTTCCGCGATGGCGGCGGGCAGGTCCGTGCCCGTGACGAAGACCTGGCTGCCCCGCTCCACCAGGCGCTGCAGGACGCGGCGCTGGTGGGTGCGGTCCAGTTCGGAGGCGAGATCGTCCAGTGCGAACACCGGCGGCTGCCCGGTCACGTCGGCGTGGAAATCGGCCTGCGCGAGGAGGGCCGACAGAGCGGCGAGCTTGCCCTGTCCGCGCGAGAGCGCGTCGCGTCCGGGAATGTCAGCGAACACGGGGCGCCAGTCGGCCCGGTGCGGGCCGACGCTGGTGTGGCCGGAGGCGAGGTCGCGGTCGCGCACCAGCAGCAGCGCGTCCGACAGCGACAGCTCCTCCCGGCGCCAGCCCGGCGTGTAGGCGAGCCGGGCGGCTCCGAGCCCCGGCGCGAGGTCCGCGGCGACCGCGGTGAAGCCGGGCGACAGGGCGTCGACGTAGCGCTGCCGCTGTTCGGTCAGTTCTTCGCCCGTCTCGGCGAGTTCGGTATCCCAGGCATCGAGCTGGGCGTCGCGGACCCGCTGCTTCAGCAGCATGTTGCGCTGCTTGAGCGCACGCGCGTAGCGGCGCCACGGCCGCAGGAAGGCAGGTTCCACGTGGAACAGGCCCCAGTCGACGAAGCGCCTACGAACCTCGCTGCCGCCGTGGATCAGCTCATGGCTGCCGGGCTCGAAGGTGACCACGGCCAGGGCCGCGCAGAGTTCGCCGATCTGCGCGACCGGTTCGCCGTCGAGCCGGCCGGTCCAGTCGCTGCCGCTGTGGCGCAGGCCGGCGCGCCGGAGCCGTGGGTTCTCCTGGGCGGACTCCTGCCACTGCACGAAGACCTGCAGGGCCTCGGCGCCCGCCTGCACCAGACCCTCCCGAACACGCCCGCGGAAGCTACGCCCGTAGGCCATCAGGTGAAGCGCCTCGAGCACGCTCGTCTTGCCGGCGCCATTGTCCCCGACGAACAGGTTCAGGCCGGGCGCAGGCTCCAGGCTGACCTCGTCGAATCGGCGCAAATGGTGGATGTCGAGTCGGCTGACCTGCACGGGCGAATGGGGAGACGGCGGGACAGGCTAGGCCGGTGCGCGACGGCGCCGGGTGATCCGCTATTGTCCCGCATGCCGCCTGAAACGACGACGCCCGGCCGAAGCCGGGCGTCCATGTTCCACGTGGAACGTATCCCGTGTCAGAGACGCAGCGGCATGATCACGTGGCGGCTGCGCTCGTTCGAGGCCTCGCGGAGCAGGGCGGACGAATTGGCATCGCGGAGCTGCAGGACCACCACTTCGTCCTTCAGGGCGCCGAGCGCGTCGAGCACGTAGCCGACGTTGAAGCCCACGGCGAGGTCGTCCACGCGCGTGTCGGCCTCGACCTCTTCCTGCGCTTCCTCCTGCTCGGGGTTGTGCGCCGAGATCTTCAGCTGGCCCG